>JAGCZE010000063.1 GCA_017960415.1 Lachnospiraceae bacterium | reverse complement strand
TCTCCTTTTATTGTATGGGATACCAAAAAATGGCTTGTGGAGTATTTACGTTCCCAGCCACAGGGATCATGGCTGGGTATTGCAACAGCTGCCGATGAAGAGGAAGTAAAAGTGGATGATGATTCCTTCCTTGCTTCGCTCTTCGAGTGGAAATTCGGCAAAGATGATAAAGATCTGTTGAATATACTCGGTGTAGAAGTCACTTCAGGAACCGCAGCAGCTTTCCTCGGAAGGCTTCAAACGGAGGATTTTAAAGGTTATCTGTTGAAAGGATATGTGAGTTCAAAAGATAAAACTAAAACATCCTACGATATTAAGGACGCCAAAGATGCATTTGAAGATTGGGCAAAGAATAAAGATCTGTATGATGAATTTAAAGATGTGTCTTATTATGACAAGGATGGCAATAAACTGAGTCAGCAGCAGGGTAAAGATGTCAATTTCATGAAGAGGCAGGCTACCCTGTATGAGTGGGAAAAGAAAGTCAGTGCCGGTGTATCTGTTTTTGACGGTGAATGGGATACAAAGATCGGTAAGGTTTCAGCCAAGGTGGGCGATGCAGAGGCTCATGCATCCATATCGGGCGGGTTCTATGTTGTAGGAGCCGATGGCAAGAAAAAATTCAGTCCCGGCGTTAAAGCGGAAATCGGTGCAAGTGCAACAGCTCTTGAAATCGGTTTGGAAAACGACGCGATCATAGGCAATGAAATGCTTGGCATAAACGGAGATGCCAAGTTGACATTAGGCAAGATCGGTGCCAAAGGTACCGCTACGGCCCAAATATATGGAGAAGATGGTAAACTTGATCTCCAGCTGGATGCGGGAGTAAAAGCAGAGGCTACCCTTGCGGAAGTTGAAGGAAGCCTTGGTGTAAATGTCCTTGGTGGTGAAGTCAAAGCTAAGGCTACCGGTTCAATCGGAATAGGAGCACACGCGAATGTCGGATATAAAGACGGCGTGATCAAGCTGGATATAGGAGCGTCTCTCGGGATTGGAGGTTCGGTAAGCCTGGAAGCCGATATCGGAGGAATGGTCGATACGGTCGTAAGTACCGGTAAGGCTGTTGTGGACGGAATCGGAAAAGCAGCCAGCGGAGTAGCATCTTTTGTTGGAAAAGCCTTTAGCTGGTTTGGCTGATATGATCAAACAGGGTCGTTTTGAAAGCTTTATTTAGGATAAATAATTGCTTTCCGGAAAGGATAAATAATGGCTGGAGGAATTGTATGTTTGGTGGTGGGGCTTATTTGCGCTGTTATAGCTGTAATAATATTAACAAGCAAGCCTCCTCAAACAAGAAAAACATTTGGAATAATTGAAAAAGTAATCGAATTGGAAAGCGGCGGAACCAGATATATGGTAAGAGTGGAAATTGACGGAAGATCTGTTCTGGCGGAAACCGATATTTCTTCATGGAAAGTCAAAGCATTCAAGGTGGGCGATACGGTACCGGTGGGGTTTTTCTATACCAAGGGAGGTAAGCCGAGGGCCCTGTTGGATGACGAACGTATGAAAAAAAGCAAGACACTTCCGGTGGCGATTTTTATATGCTCGGCATTAATATTGATTGTGATCGCGGTCCTGAAAATAACCGGAATGGCATAACATGAGAATTGGTTTTTGGTGCATTAAAAGGTTTTATGATATTTTCGAATTAGAATTAATTACATAAGATGGAGGGAAGAGATATGTTTGAAGGTTTATTACCCATTGGTTCAGTGGTTCTGATCGGAGACAGCAAAAAGAGAGTTATGATCGTAGGACTGGTTCAAAAAAGCGGAGAAGACGAGAATACGATATGGGAGTACTCGGGTGTTTTGTACCCCGAAGGCTACCTTGGCGGAGATAAGATGTTTATGTTCAACGGTGATCAGATAACCCAGATCTATGCACTGGGATATCAGGATGCTGAGCAGCTTGCTTTTAAGGCCAAGGCTGATGCTGTTTTACTTGAATTAAAGGAGAAACTTGCCGGCGGACAGGACGAATGATCTGCTTAAGAGGGTGACTGTATGTATGGATTAAAGAAGGTACAACAGCATATTCGCAGATTTTTATTAATATCTCTAATACTGTGCATTTCAATAACAGGAGCAGGATGTATGGATTCTAAGCAGGAATTAAGAAGTGAAGGCAACAAGGCCATTGATTATATCAACAATAAATATGGCATAAGCTTTGAACCGTTGGAATACGAAGTTGGAGATTTTTTATCCAGTTCGGATATGGTTAAATGTACAACTGATGGTCTTGACAAGGAAAATGAGCAGGTTAATATTCTTGTTCAGTCTGATAAGGATGGGAAAACCACTTATAAAGACAATTATTTTGGATACTATATCAGGGAACAGCTGGAAGAATATCATGTAAAGCTGGCCGGGATGAGTGCAAGTACCAAAATATTCTTCGGTATGTCTTCCGACTATTATGACAATGATCTGGTTATAGGAAGCACAGTTGATGACCTCTTTGAAAAAATGCCCGGACTTTACTACATCATGAATATGTATGTTGCCAAAACAGATGCTGTCGATCTGACTACTCTGGAAACTGAGATTGAGGCATTTGCCGAGCGGCTGAAAGACAGTGGGAGAAAATATTCCTGTGTTTTGAACATAGTGTCACAGAATGAATTTGATGCTATTACGAGATACGGACAATCTGATTTCAAAAACTATGTAAGAAAAGCAAAAGTACCGGACAATGAAAGATTCTTCTATTCGCGTAAGGTTGATATTGACAAAGAAGAGGGTATTACATGGCTGAATTAAGAGAAGAACAGCTTCTGCTACTGGATAACCTGATGTATTTTAATAAGATATCGGGAGAAACAGAAGGACTCTCGGTTTATCAGGTTGCAAAGATGATGAAAGATGCCGCGGCAAGCGGAAACAGCGGCATGTTTCAAGGCGGACTTGAGAGCGATCTTGATAACGTCGTAAAAATTGCAGATGCCATCTTAGCGGATGATAGTCTGAAAGATTTGGATATAGCGACAACCACCAATGCGAACGGTATCCGGGCTGCATGCTTTGTGGATTCTAACGGCGAAGCTACCGTTGCTATCCGTGGAACGGGCGGATCATTTGATGCGTGGCGGGACAACTTTGTCGGGCTGGCACAAACGGATACTGCAATGCAGCAGGAAATCGCCAAGTTTGTTAACGAAAACTGCAAAGAGTATAGCAATATTACGATAACAGGTCATTCAAAAGGCGGAAACCTGGCACAGTATGCCACCGTTGTATGCGGAGATAAGATTGACAGATGTATTTCATACGACGGACAGGGCTTCAATGATGATTTCCTTAGCAAATACAGCTCAGAGATAGCGAAAAATAAAGGTAAAATAAAATCTATCTGCGGAGCAAACGATTATGTAAATATTCTGCTGAATCCCATAGCCGGGGAAATAGTTTATCTGCCCGCAGCCAGCGGAGGTATGACAGAGTATCATCGTTCATCAGATCTGTATATGACAGCGGTTGACGATGAGGGAATATTTAAGGGTTATGTTAATCAAAACCAGTTAATAAAGCAGGTTTTATCACCTTTGATCGGGGATCTGGTAAATGTGATCGATGGCCTTCCTTCATCCAAACGTGTACCTCTCGCAAACTGTCTGGGAGATCTGGTCGGAGTGATCATGGCTATCAGCTGAGGAAACAGTATATCCGAATCGGATATCAAGAGGATGATCGGAGATGCATTTGAGGGATTGATAGCAGTTGCTACGGGTTTGGGATTATTGGATTGGCTGGAATATAAATTAAATATGATTAAGCTTAAGGCAGATCTGATTTACAATCTGATTAAGTATTGTGCATCCAACAAAGAAGAAGAGCATATTATAGCCGATTCCGCGAGCCGCGATGAGATCAGGGCCGGCCGCGACACCGTATTCGGAATAAATATTACTACCGCAAGGGAATGTAAAGAAGAGATTAAGAGTGTCTGCAGTGAACTCCTGAAATATGGTGGTGAAGTGTTGTTTATTCCTATTAAGGATATCGTATATGCCAGTCAGTTTGCGAAGCTGGCGCCTCTTAATAACAAGATCATGAGCATTGGAATAAAGCTGAATCATCTTGAGAATGCGATCGATGAGAGCATAAAAATGTACGGAGATGCCGAAGCGGCTATGATGAATTAGGTTTTGATAAATTGAAAAAGAAATAAGTAATAGTGAGGAATTGTTGTGGGTAAAATAGTTTACAACACTGTCTGCGAACGGGGGCTTGTGCGTGAGAACAACCAGGACTCCGTTTTTGCTGATGTTAAGGGACGAAACGGAATATTCTGCGTGGCTGACGGAATGGGAGGATATGAGAAAGGTGAGGTAGCCAGCGGAATAATCGTACAGAAAGTCGAAGAAGCCTGGAAATCTTTTTTTGAGACAGAGAATAAGAAAAACTTCAGAGATTTATTTAACGCAGTCAGTACCGCAATAAAGACAGCCAACAGAGATATTTATGAAAATTATAACAAAGATGCTGTTTGCGGAAGTACAGTTGTTGTCCTTTTGATATTTGGCAATGATTACGGTGTTCTTTCGGCAGGAGACAGCCGTTTATACTCATATCAGAAAGATACAGTCAAACAGGTTACCGAAGATGATGTCTGGGAGAATCTTCCCGAACAAAAAGGGAAGGATATCAGGGAATTACGGAGTTCATCAAAATACGGAAAGCTGACAAATGCTGTCGGTACCATGAGGGATGTACGGATCAATTACCAGATGGGGAAAATAAAGGGTTCTGCCACATACCTTCTTTGCAGCGACGGATTGTATAAGATGTGCAGCGCACAGGAGCTGGCGCGAAACCTGACAGAACACTGGAAAGACCCGGCTATCTTAAATGAGATCCTTCAGGAAAAAGTATATATGGCCGGTGCAAAAGACAATCTTTCGATCATTACTGTGAATGTCAGTTCAATGGGATTGTTCAGCGGAAAGGATGAGACCGCCAGATGTGATTCGCCGGCAGACGAGGCTACAGACAGGATTGACGGCAAAACGGTTGCCATTGAGGAAGAAAACAATGATTCTTCCTTTGGGTCAAAGTCCATACTGTCAAAGGTGGTTATCGGCGCGGTTGCTGTACTCGGGATCCTGATCATAACGGAAGCGGTTTTGCTTATCGGTAATTATCTGAAAAAAGATAAAGGGAATATAACCGATACGGAACCCACAGGTATAGAAAGCGCAATAACTCAGGATGATAAAAACGGAACCGGCATTGATCCGGGAACAGATGAGAGTTCGGGCGAAAATATTATAGACAGTGCTACAGATAAAAATCAGGATGCGAATGCACAGAACGAAAAAGATCCTGATACGGAAAGCAATACAGATGTTGATACAGATTCCGACAAAAAGAATGGAGATGATGACATGGAGATAACAGAACTCAGCGAATTGGAAAAGAAATTATTTTCAGAGATGTATCCCAATGAGGATCAGATCAATGAAGGAAAGCTTCTGGGATACCAGAAAGACCAGCTTGAATATCTCAGGACCGGTATTGCCTATGTTGAAGGAAAATATTCTGCTTACAAGGACGACATGACATATACTTCATTCAACAGCGCCAAAAAGACAACCATTTGGGCCAATATAATATGCCGCTATAAGGAAGACAAAGACTTTATTGTATGGATAAAGAAAGAAGACGGTGAATTCATATGTAAAGATACTTTCTACGGTATCATTTACGGAGAAGAATACGACAAGAAGATAGAAGAAGCTTTGAAAGCCAAAGGATATACTGCCGTTTCGGTTACGGAATTCTCCAACGGTATAGGAAACGAACTGTCCGGTGATGCCTCTTTGGAAGAGTTCATGGACAAATTCCCTGAATTGACACGTAAAACCATGATATATGTTCAGGGCGACGCCAACGAAGAGCTGAACAGGAAGGTCGAGGATATCATCAGGAAATTGGATCTCTACGGTTCATATTCGGTTTATACCGTTCCGGCTATCGATGGACAGACGGTTGAGGAGCTGAAGGCTCAGAGTACTGATGCCTATATCTTTAATACGTTTAACAACTGATTATTTACCATTCTGCAACGCAACTGAAAGATTAAGACTAAAAGGAGTACTCTTATGGCACTTTCAACAGAAGATCTGGTTTTGATCAATAATCTTATGTATCTTGGTCCGTCAGGCCCGGACAGCCCCTTTTCAAGACCTGATGGTTATAATACGGTTGGCGAATGGCTCAACAATATCGATCTGTCAAAAATAGATAATAATGCGGATTACGGGGCATTTACAACCGGTAAGGAATGGCGTGACGTGATCGAAGCGGCAAAAAACAACCCGACGATCATGAAGCTTAATGTCATGGAAACACACGTTGACAACGCTTCCGGCGGCGGTAACGGTTACAGTGCAGTCTTTGTAAGCCCCGATACCGGAGATGCTGTAGTTGCATTTGCCGGAACGGCAGGGGATAAAGAATGGAAAGATAATTTTGAGGGTGGTAATGTTACCGACACTCCTCAACAGAAGAATGCCCTGGATTGGTATCAGAAGGTGTACAATGAGTATAACCTTGGGGAATACGAAGTAACCGTGACCGGTCATTCCAAAGGCGGAAATAAGAGTAAATATATTACGCTTATGGATGAGACGGTGGATAACTGTGTATCCTTTGACGGACAGGGTTTTTCCGATAAATTCATGGAGAAGTATTCCGATGAGATAGCCATGCGCCAGTCAAAGATCCAAAACCATAATGTCGATTATGATTATGTTAACATTCTCTTAAATGACGTTGGCGAAAAGACATATTACAAAGGCCATAATTACAGTGACAACGGCGGACAGTTCCTCGAAAATCACTGTATGAATACTTTTATGAAGTTTGACGGTGAGGGTGGATTCTCGCTTGAGGTAAACCCTAACGGTCAGGCTCAGGAAATGAAAGATATAGATGCCTTTTTTAACGGTTTCTTGCGCTCCCTTTCCGATGATCAGAGGAATGAAACACTTGAACTGGTCAACATGCTGATCAATGACGGCTTCTCACTAAAAGAAGGCCAGTCGGCACAGGAAATAGCGGATATCTTTATCAATACCATGACGGATCCCAAATATTCGGATGATCTGGCACGGTTGCTGGCATATACGATAAGATACGAGCAGCAGAATCCGTCAGCCGCCGAGGGTATAAAGAATGTATTGAATAAGTTCGGACTCGGTGACTTTAATCAATATGTTGATCTGGTTGACAGCGTATTGAACTTTGAAACGGATGTTCTTTTCATGCATATCACCTTTGATGATATTGTTGATTTTTTAAATGGGGCAGGGAATGTTCTATTGGATATCGGCTTTGTGCTGGATAAGGTTTCCGATTATATCTTTGAAAAAACAGGTATAAGATTATCTCATGATCAGATTAAGAAAATCTGGGGACTTGCCAGCATGATCAATGAAGATATGGATCATGTGGTAATAAATGACGGTGCGGATATAGAGGTATCCTCGGACGGAGCTTCCGATGAGTACAGTTCCGACAGCAGGTGTTGTTCATTCTATTGCAATATTGAAGAATTGGCCAAAATTTCCTCTGAATTGAATGATCTTAAAAAGCATCTTGATTCTATGACTGCGGAAATAATCAGAAAATCGGCGAATCTCAATATTAATCTGTTCAACTCAATGGTGTTGAGAAATAAGATCATAAAAGTCGGAACAGGTTTAAAAGCCGTATCTGACAAAGTTTCAGGTATGAGTACCGCGATCAATATGACAGTGGCACTTGTGAAAAATACCGAAAAGCGGACAATGGAGTAAAAACTAAATAGATCTGAAATATTTTTATCAGTTAAGTAATAAATTACGGAGAAAACAAATATGTACGAGAATGACAAAATACTCGGATTCCATTCGGAAAAATTAAAGGATTACAGGATTATCGAGGAGATTGGTGAAGGCGGCTCGAGTCATGTCTACACGGCATACTATGATAAGCTGATGAACCAGAAAAGGGTTATAAAGGTTTCGAAGAATATCAGAAACGACGACGGAAGCCGCGAAGCTGCTATCCTTACGTCTTTGCATAATCCTTATATTCCGATCATCTATGAGTATTTTATCGAAAATGACCGGGCAATACTGATCATGGAGCATATTGCGGGCGATTCGGTACAGCAGAAGATTAAGGCGGGATATCTGTTCAGTAAGGATGAGGTATATAAGTTCGGACATCAGCTGTGTGAGGTGGTAACTTATCTGCATTCACTGCCGAATCCGATCATTCACGGAGATATCAAACCGGATAATGTGATCATTACACCCGCGGGAAAAGTATGCCTGATAGATTTCAACATTTCGGGTATCTCACATGAGGGAAAAGCATATACGAACGGCTATACAAAGGGATACGGTGCACCCGAACAGCGTGATGCATTCTATGAACTGAAACAGCGGAGAACTTCTGAACAGGCAAAGGCTGGAGCAAAGGCTGATCGCAGATCCGATACTTCAGGTTCCCAGAATAACGGTACAATGCCCGGAACGCTCGATCTGTATCATTTGCCCGATAATATTGATCCCGACAAAACTTTCGGTGTATTTGGCCTCTCAGGACGGGATAACTCTGAAGAAAACAAGACTGTACAGCTGCTCGGAAATGAGTTGGATAATGAGGGGCATGAACATACCGAAATGTTCAGCGATCCCGGAAAGGGAACAGAGTTCCTCGGAGGCGCATCGCCCGATGAACAGAGTCTCAGAACCAAAAGCGAGTCAATCGTTGTAACCGGTTCGGACGAGTCGATTTCGGGTTACGGTATCGAGATTGACAAAAGATCGGATGTCTACAGCATCGGAGCTACTCTGTTCAGAATGTATTTCTGTGACAAGGATAAGAGCATAAACAGGATCGACAGGTTCCGTGCCTCAGGACACAAAAAAGTGGCAGGCAGGGGAGCGCATGACGGTCTTCTGTTTGTGCTGGATAAGGCACTGCAGGATAATCCCGATAAGAGATACCAGACCGCACAGGAAATGCTGGATGCCATAGATAAGATCAAAGTCGGAAAGAAATACGGCAAGTTCCTGGGAAAGATCATGCCCATGTCAGCTATAAGAACGATCTTTACGGGTCTGGCTGTAGTTGTTATCGGAGGAGGAACTATTGCCGCATCCTCGATTGGCTTATTCGGATCGGGCAGCAAAGCCGATCGAGATGATAAGAACAGAACAAAAATTTCATCAACATCGACTTCCACTCCGACTGCTCCGAATGCTGAAGGCTCGACGGAAATTTCCGCGGTCGAGGACGAACCCGACTACCGCACCGCCCTGGGTAAGATCGAGACCGCCAAAACATTTACGGACCCGGACGAGGCAAGAGCCAAGTATGTGGAAGCGCTGGAGCTGCTGAATACACTGAAGACGAACGGGTATGAAAAGGATCCGTTGCTTAATACACAGATCATTTATTGCCATCTCTACATGGATAATCTCGATGCGGCCAAGAATGTGCTGGCCGGGATCAAGGACACACTTGATAGTGAGACGCGCAACGAGATCGAGAACCGCATTGAGATCATCGAGAACAGCAAGAATATTGATAAGCTGTTGCAGCTGGGTGCAGAGTATTATGACAGCAAGGACTATACAAGTGCGAAGAGTGCTTATGAAAGCGCGCTTGAGATCGACCGGAATCATCAGAATGCAAATGCGGGCCTCATCAAAACACTGATCGCGCTCGGCAATCTTGATCTGGCAAAGGAAACAGCCGGAAGGGCTTCATTTACCGACAGTGCGGTTAAAGCTGAAATAGACAATCTTTACAGCGAGCAGGAATCTGCGATCGCAAAGAGGGTTAAGGATGCGGACACCGCTAAGAAGCTTAAGAAAATCACCGATGATTTTCCTGAGTATGCCGAAGGCTATGAGAAGCTGATCGATCATTATATTGCCAATGAAACTCCGAACAAGAAGAACGGAAAGCTCAAGGATGCGGAGTCGGCTATAGATAAGTACCAGACCAATCTGGGCGGGCTTGCAGCAGGTGCTGTGCTCAGGCTTGCCGATAAATATATCGAGACCAATACGGTGGACAGTTTGGCTCGCGCAACAGATTTAATAGAGCTTCACACCGGTATACTTGAAAAGGACCAATCGATCGCATATTTAAATAAGATTCAGAGTAGTCTGGAGAATCTGAATACACCTGTTGATACGCCTACACCTGAACCGACACCGGCATCAACGGGCGGAAATACGAATAAGGCGACTCAGGCGCCCACGGCGACCCCTACGCCGAAGCCTACGGCAACACCTACGCCGA
>JAGCZE010000062.1 GCA_017960415.1 Lachnospiraceae bacterium | reverse complement strand
GTTTTCATCTGTAGTTGCTGTTTTTCCGGCTATATCTGTTCCGTTTTCATCTGTGTTAGTTTCGTTTCCGTCTATGCCTGTCCCATTTCCGGCTATGCCTGCTTCTCCTCCGCAGCAGATCTCAATCTTCCTGATCGGTACGTCCTTCTGATCGATCTCCAGCTCGAGGCTTACATCCCCGGCGCTGCAGCCCTCTGCTGCTTCGGCTACGGCCAGCAGTCTTCCGACGAACATCCTTCTCGAATCGCATTTGTATTGGTCAAAATCAGTGCTGTCGCCGTTATCAAGGCCCAGCAGCTTTCCGTTCTTCACATGCACATTAACGCGGCAGTTGGCATTCTCAACTTCATTGCCGTCAGCATCAACCGCATATATCTCGAAAAATGCAAGGTTTCCTTGTCTAATTGCCGTCTCCTCAAATCTTCTGTACCTTACTTCCACTGCGTCCCCGAACGAACTCCTGCGCTGCCTTGCGACTTCATTGCCGTCGGCATCGTAAGCAACGGCCTCAATAAACCCCTTATGATAAGGGACCTGCCATGTAGGGCATAAAACGGCGTCCTTTGCGTGATCGACATATTTCTTACCGTGTGATACCCCATTGACTATCAGCTCCATACAGGGGGCATTTGACGCGATCCTGACATCAATGATCTGTCCCTCGTTAAAATCCCAGTACGGAAATACGTGAACAAACGGAGCCTTGGCAAAATCCGTCCACTCAGCCTTGAAAATATAGTATGTATCCTTCGGGAATCCCGCGGTGTCGATCTGCCCGAAATACGAATTCTTCGTATGGTAAGGTGTCGGCTCTCCGATATAGTCAAAACCCGACCACAGGAACTGGCCCGCGGAGAAATCGTGGTCGCGCTCGGCCTTGATCACATATTCGACATTCTCGGCGCCCCAGCTGGTGGTGCAATTGCCGAGAGCCGAACACTGCTCATCATCATCCGCCATGACCGAAACCTTCATCGGAAAATGATAAATTCCCCTGGACTGTACCGTTGAACAGGTCTCACTGCCGAAGATCATCCAGTCGGCAAACTTCCCATGATGGGCATCATAGAGCCTCTCCCCGTAATTATAGCCGGCGAGTTTCAGGATATCTGCGCATTTCTGGGCGCCTTCCCAGGCCATGTAATTCGAGCCGAAGGTTGCAATGCCGTTCTTCCGGTAATCATGCATCTCGACATTTTTCTTCAGATCTCTTGTCAGGTCCTGAGCGGATTCATCGGCATGACAGTCATAGATCTCATTGCCGGTGCTCCACATAATGACCGAGGGATTGCTGCGGTCGCGTCTCACCCAGCTCGCAACATCCTTTACATAATCTTCATTGAAGAAACGCGCATAATCAAATTCGGTCTTCGGCCTTCTCCACATGTCAAACGCCTCAGAATCGATCAGAATGCCCATTTCGTCGGCCAGCTCGACCAGAGCTTTAGCCGGCATGTTATGGGAGGTTCTGATGGCATTTACGCCCATTTCCTTAAGGACTGCGATCTTGCGCCTGAACGCTTCCTTCCTGAACGCCGCACCCAGACACCCGAGATCGTGGTGTTCACACACGCCCTGCAGCTTCACACGCCTGCCGTTAAGGATCAGGCCCTTGTCTATGGTAAATACGGCTTCTCTGAGTCCAAAACGGACAGTGACTTCATCTACTGCCTCGTACGAATCTCCTCCATCCGGAGATAGATTGCCGTTATCGCTGTTTTCACCGGCTATTCCGCCTGCCGCGCTTTGGCTGTTGCTTCCTTTGCCCACATATCTCACAAGTCTCACGGTCAGCTCATACAGGTTCGGTGCCGTAATATCCCATACAAACGGATTGTCGATGGCAAATTTAGTCGCAAATTCAAAGGCAGCCCCGGCATATTTCGCGCTTTCGGTCAGCTCAGTCCGCCGTGTATCGACATCGCTTACCTTCACCTCGTTGCGTTTTGCGCAAGGATGCTCGCATATCGAGCAATTGTCCCCGTGCGAAGCATCGTCAATGACAAAATCCTCGGTTCCCGGGCAGGGCTTCACTATGCAGCGGGAATTCCCGGGAAGTGCGGGCAGCAGTCTGATCTCAAACCTAAGGTTATAGTTTTCCGTATCGGCTTCGCTGAAAGCATTCCGGTCATTGCCGGCACAGACTTCGGTATCCGCATACACAAACCAGCGGCCGTTCTCTTTTTTGGTACTGACATAAACACCATCGGTCGCAATGTGCACATCCGGAACACATTTGAGAACAACATCCCTGAAAATACCTGCTCCCGAATACCAGCGAGTGTTCGGGGACTTATGATCGACCCGGACCTTCACGGTATTCTCCCCGTTTTTGAGAAACCCGGTAATATCAAGCTCAAACGCCGAATAACCGTAATGATTGTGCCCCGCCTCATTGTCGTTGACATATACGGTGCTGTCCATATAGACACCGTCGAAATTCAGCAGATAACGCTTCCCCTGCTCCTTCTCCAGCGTGAAGTCCTTCCGGTACCAGCCTGTGGCGTCCCCGTACAGATCCTTCGTATCGTAAATAAGCCAGTCGTGCGGGAGCATGACCTTCTCCCACGTTACGCTTTCATCGATTGCACCGATTCCCGTTCCAAACTGGGTTTTCGCGAATTCCCAGCTGTCGTTAAATAATCTTTCACACCTCATCGATCATACTTCTCCCACTGTACAAGATTTTTCCCTGACATGTCCTGATTTCCTAAGTCTCATAGGATTTTTCCGGGTCACATCTGTTTTTTCAACCACACCTGAACTATACTCACGCATGTTTATCTATTTTACTTGATCTTTAGTTCTACTGTAATTCCGCTGTCAACAAGCTTCGCAAAATCACTTCCGTCCCGGGGTGTACCCACAATGCTCCCGTAATGCACGGGAATAGCAACCTCGGGCCCGATCTTATTTACGAGCCCGGCAGCCTGCTGGGCATCCATAGTATAGGTTCCGCCCACCGGTACAAGCGCGATATCGCATTTAACAGCCCCTGCTTCATCTGTGACATCCGTGTCTCCGGCAATGTAGATACGCTTCCCGTCAATTTTCAGGATATATCCGACCCATCCTGCAGCCTTCGGATGAAAAGGCTTCCCTATGTTGTAAGAGGCGACCGTTTCGAACTCAAGTCCGCCAATGTCATAGCTTTCCCCTGCCCTGACCGTAACAGTCTTCTCAACCGATTTTTTTGCTTCCCCGGCCTTGTCCTTCATGTTCTCAGGCACAATAAGGACCGTGTGCTTCCCTGCAGTTTTGGCTATATCTTCCGGTGAAAAATGATCGTGATGATCATGTGTGATAAGGATAAAATCCGCGTCATTGACCGCCCGATCGACCATAAACGGGTCAATATGAATGATCTTATCCCCTGCAATCACCCTGATATGGTTCTGCTTAAAAACTTCGATCTTGTCTGTCATATTATTCTACCTCCTCCAAAACGCCTGTCGCAGCAAATAATTCTCTGATGATAAATATACCATATCAACAGCCTCTACTTCAAGAAAAAAGGACTGCTATTCTCACGAAAAGTGCATTGTAATGACAGAAATATTGGTTTAAACTATATGTAATAACATCACAGCTTCCTGCCTTGGATATCCGCATATGGCAGGGCCGCCGTATTTTAAGGAGATTTCAGACATGTATCATGACAATAAGATCCTCATGGGAAAGACTTCATCCGGCTCAAAGCCTGTATACATATATCCTGCTATGGCCAACCGTCACGGGTTGATCGCAGGTGCCACAGGCACTGGAAAAACCATCACGCTGAAAGTGATGGCAGAATCATTTGCAGACATGGGCGTACCTGTGTTTCTCGCCGATATCAAGGGCGATCTTGCGGGAATGAGCCTGGCCGGTATTGCAGGAACAACCGCAGACAGCCGCATAGAGAAAATGCAGCTTCGGGACATCGGTTTCGAGTTCAAGGGCTATCCGACCAATTACTGGGATATTTACGGTGAAGCCGGCATGCCTCTGCGTACAACCGTTACCGAAATGGGGCCTCTTCTGCTGTCGCGCATCCTCGGGCTGAATGCGACTCAGACCGACATTCTGACCGTCATTTTCAAGATAGCC
>JAGCZE010000061.1 GCA_017960415.1 Lachnospiraceae bacterium | reverse complement strand
CGTCTGGGCAGCTTCGGTGAAGGCGACCAGGGAGTAACTATCGTGGTATTTAAGGAGAGCTGATATATAACAGTTTCAATATAGGAGGAGGAAAATGGCGTACAAACAGAAAATACTTATAGTGGATGATGACGGTAACATAGCCGAGCTGATATCCCTTTACCTTATGAAGGAGTGTTTTGATACATGTATAGCAGAGGACGGAGAGGATGCGCTGGAGAAAATTGACAGCTTCCAGCCCGATCTTGTGCTTCTTGATCTCATGCTTCCCGGCATAGACGGATACGAGGTCTGCAGGGAGATAAGAAAGACTTCGAGGGTGCCGGTCATCATGCTTTCCGCTAAAGGCGAGACCTTTGATAAGGTACTGGGCTTAGAGCTTGGTGCGGACGACTATATGGTAAAGCCTTTTGATTCAAAGGAGCTTGTGGCCCGTGTACGTGCAGTCCTCCGCCGTCAGCAGAATTCCGGACTTCCGGAGAAGATCCCGACCGTTAAAATTGAGGAGACCGGTGATATAGTAAGATATCCCGAGCTTGTGGTCAACAAGGATAACTATACTGTGGTATATAAGGATAAGAACATAGAAATGCCTCCTAAGGAGCTTGAGCTTCTTTACTTCCTTATGACCAATCCCAATAAGGTATTTACCCGTGAGCAGCTTTTGGACCATATCTGGGGTTATGATTATATAGGTGATACCAGAACGGTCGACGTACATGTAAAAAGGCTCAGGGAGAAGATCAAGGATACTGAAAACTGGAGTTTAGCTACCGTTTGGGGCGTAGGTTACAAATTCGAAGTGATAAGACAAAATAATGAGAATATCATATAAACTAGGATTAAGTTATCTTATAGCCATAGCAGTGCTTTTTGTCCTGGCCAATTTCTGGGGAAAAAGCAAATGCAACGATTTGGCGGAACAGAATATAAAGCTCCAGCTCAGAAATACGGTCACCAATCTGTCGGATACTTCCGTATCGGAGTACTATGAAGGCGAAGGTACGATAGTTAGGATCAGGCATGAGCTTTGGGCCATGGAAAAAGCCATGGGTGTAAGGATATGGCTGGTCAATGCAGAGCATAATGTTATAGCCGATTCGTCCGATCCGGATGGCGAGCCGGGTATCAAGGGACAGGATTATGACAACAGTATCTTAGAGCAGAACATAAGTGAGAATGTGATCATCGATTCATATTTTTCAGAGCCTATGCTGGTCTGTTCGGAGCCTGTCATGCATAATTACAGGACCGCAGGTTTTATATGTGCGTTCACTCCCATGAGCAGGATGACAAGCGAAGCGTCCGGATACATGGAAATAATGAATCTGGGGATGATATTTATTTTCCTTGCGTTATTCATTATATTCGCGGCTATATATTTCTACACGGTCATCCCTATAAAGACCATCAAATCTGCTGCACAGGAGTATGCGAAAGGCAATTATGACCATGAAATGAATATCAAGAGCCGTGACGAGTTTAAGGAGCTCTCGGATACCATTTCATACATGGTTTCGGAACTGAAGCAGAACGAGGAAAAGCAGAGGAAATTTATCGCAAACATCTCACACGACTTCAGATCTCCGCTTACTTCCATAAAGGGATATGCAGAAGCCATAAAGGACGGAACGATCCCTTATGAGAATAAGGATAAATATCTTGATGTCATACAGTTTGAAGCAGAGCGTCTGCATAAGCTCACTTCGAGCCTGCTGCAGCTCTCAAGTATAGACAGCGGCGGACTTTCGCTGGATATCAAGAGCTTTGATATCACAACGACCATAAGAAATATTGCCGATGCATTTGAAGGTATCTGCAGGGAAAAGAAGATACTTTTGAGACTGAAATTCGATGAGCCCAAGATATTTGTTGACGCGGACCAGGCGAGGATCGAGCAGGTTATCTACAATCTGACCGACAATGCCATCAAGTTCTCCAACAAAAATTCAGAGATCATCCTAAGTGTAAGATTAAAGGGTGCAAAAGCCGTTGTCAGTGTAAAGGACTTCGGTCTGGGCATACCTAAGGAGAGTATTAACAGAGTATTTGAAAGGTTTTACAAGAGCGATCCTTCGAGAGGAAAAGATAAGAAGGGTACAGGTCTCGGATTGTCCATAGTAAAAGAGATCATTACCGCTCACGATGAAGAAATAAAGGTTTTGAGCAATGAGGGCGCAGGTACGGAGTTCTTCTTCACCCTGCCAGTATCGTAATATTATAAAAGGTAAAGATTATGGATAAGCATAAAAAGCTGACAGAAACTGAAAACTTAAATATTGTAGATATCGATAATCCCGAGTTGGAAGAAAATCTTGAAAAACAGGATTCCGTTATCCAGGAACAGATAAAGCCGTGGCATAAAAGAAAATTTAAAAAGGTCATGAGCGTGATAGGTCTGTCACTCCTGGCGGGTATCATGTTCGGAATAGCGGCAAGATTTGTATTTAAATATTCAGACGGTATTATCAGTAAGATATTCGGACTTAGCGTAAAGTATGATAATGTTCAGGGGCTTCCGCCTGATGGGGCACAGCCTCAGCCGACTACAGGAAACGATAAGTCCGGCAATCCGTCGGGTGATCCTAACAGTGATCCTTTTGAGGTGAAAATAGGACAGAACCCTTCCAATCAGGGACAGAATCCCGGCCCTTCGGGGAATGGTGGAAACAATGCTGAATCGTATCTGGCAACGGTTGAGAACTTAAACCGTGTATCAGATATGGTAAGCAGATGCCTTGTAACGGTCAATTCCATAACAAGAGTGGTTAACTGGATGGGAGATAATATCGAACAGACAGATTCAACCGTGGGTGTGGCTATAGCTGAAACCCCTACCGAACTGTTCATTCTTACATATTATGACAAGGTAAGCTCGGCCGACAGGATAGAGATAGAATTCCGTGACGGAGCGGTTGCGGAAGGCAGCCTTTACATGGCAGATCCCGATTCGGGACTTGCGGTGATCGAGGTTGAGCTTACGGACATCAGCGCATCGACCGTCGCTACCTGCAAGTACGTTTCACTCGGCGATTCGGACAATGTGAGCGAGGGTGAGCCGGTTATCGCGCTCGGAAGGCCAAACGGCTATTACGGCGCGGTGGAATTCGGTTTCGTTTCGCACACGGGACTTACGAAGTACTTTATCGACGGCGTACATTTCGGATTTACGACCGATATCGTTGCGGGCAGCAGCTCGGACGGTATGGTGATCGACCTCGAAGGAAAGCTCGTGGGACTTATCGTTCCCGATGCTGAGGGCGAGAGGATCACGATCAGCGCTGTATATATCAACAGCGTAAAGACTCTGCTCCTGAAGCTCTTAAACGGCAATTCGCTGCCGTATTTCGGAGTACGCGCAGAGAACGTTCCGAAGGATATCCTGGTCGGAATGGGACTTGAGAACGGAATCTATGTGAATGAAGTCATCGCGGCTTCACCTGCGGCCGAGGCCGGAGTGAAGAAGGGCGATGTGATCGTAGGTATAGACGACATTAAGATCGAAAGCTTGACGGACTTCTACGAGTACATTTTCAGTCTCGAAGAAGGAAGCACGGTCCGCGTGGACATTTACCACAGCGGAATGAGGGATGAGCCGGCCGAGGAGATCAGTGCGGTGCTGTCCGTAAAATAAGTACAGGGGGAAGTTTTAATGAGACATATCAATGAACTGCGAGAGGGTGAGAACGTTCGCGAGATCTATCTGTGCAAGCAGACGCAGAGCCTTCAGACAAAGACCGGCAAGACCTATTACAGCCTTGTGCTTCAGGACAAAACCGGACTTCTCGACGGAAAGGTCTGGGATATCACGAACGCGATCGAGCATCATGAGGTCGGTGAATACATCATGGTCGACGGAAGGATCGTGATGTTCCAGGACAAGCCGCAGCTGAACATTTCGCGCATCAGAAGGGCGCGCGAGGGAGAGTACGATCCCGCGGATTATATGCCTTCGTCCGACCGCAACATCGACGAGATGTACAGCGAGCTGCTCAAGCTCGGTGCGCAGATCAAGACGCCTTATCTGCAGAAGCTGTTCAAGAGCTTTTTCATTGACGATGCCGATTTTATCAAGGCCTTTAAGCTGCATTCCGCCGCAAAAGCGGTGCATCACGGCTTTATCGGAGGTCTGCTCGAGCACACTCT
>JAGCZE010000060.1 GCA_017960415.1 Lachnospiraceae bacterium | reverse complement strand
GTATAAACTGAAAGAGCTGGGGAGCAGATGTTTTGAACATTGATGCAGTCTTAAGAAAATACATATTTCCGAACATCTGGAAGTAATACCCGAGAGGGCATTCTTCCGCTGTAAATCGCTGACGAAGCTTTTTATCCCCGCATCGGTGAAAGTGATAGAAGCCGAAGCATTTGCGTTTTGTGATGCCCTGGAGGAAGTACATATTTCCGCAGGAACCATAATCGATGGCAGGGCCTTCGCCTTCTGCGACAAGGTACGGATCATGAAAGAGAAATAATAAAAGGATATATATATGAGATACAGAGAGCTTGGAAACACGGGATTGCGCGTGTCGGAGCTGGGCTTCGGGACTATCCCGATATTGAGCGGACATGTTCCGGTGCTGCCTCAGTTTTTCAGCCCTGATACGGATACTGCTGTGGCGATCATGAGAAAGGCCTTCGATTACGGATGTAATTTCTATGACACCGCGATATTGGAAGAATACGGAGATGCGGAGATCAAGCTGGGCAGATTCGCCCAAACCGTTGACAGGAACAGGATCATTATTTCCGATAAAGCAAGGTTCTACAACGGGGGAGACATATATCGGGAGGTTATAAGATCCATTGACAATCTGGGCACGAAACCGGACATCTATTTTGTTCATCAGGTGGATGAGAGCAATGTTGATGAGGTCTTTGCAAAGGGCGGTGCCCTGGATGCCCTGTATGATCTGAAAAGAGAGGGAAAGATAGGTTTTACGGGGATCGCTTCCCACTATTACAATGTTTTGTACCGTGCGGCCCTTGACAAGAGAGTCGATGTGCTGCAGGGAAGCGGGAATATACTCGAAAGAGGCATGCTTGACAGGATAAAAGAAGAGGATGCGTTCAGAAATAAGGGCTTCATACTCAACAAGGTTTTTGCGGCGGGGCTCCTGACAGGCCCATTCGCGGTAAGAGAACTCATCGGAGGGATACTTGAGTATCCGTTCTCGTGCGCATTATTGGGAATAGGCACTTTTGAGCAGTGCGATGAGGCATTTGAAAATGAATACCCGGAGATACATTTTTCATTTGAAGAAGTGCTGGAACGTCTGAAAAAGGACTTTGAACCCATCGGATGCGACCGGTGCGAGAGGTGCGTCTGTATTTACGGACATGAGATTCACACAAGCTTCCGTCAGTACAATTATTATAATCTCGGTAAAGAATACTGGGCGATCAACAAGCTGAAAATGGATCTGGAGAATAATTACCGGCATTGCAGGTCCTGCACCGAACAGCCCTGTATGAAAGAATGCGGCCGGCATCTGTACATTCCCGAGGAGATAGAGCGGATACACAGGCTGATCAAGGCTTACGGCAACTATTAGGATTGATGATCGGGTTTACGGCGACAATGGGGGAGTATTGATGATACACCCTTATTTTCGAACGGACATCCTTGGAATATCGTGGACGAAATGGCCAGGCAGGGGATTGACTTAAACTGCCGTGATTGGCGCGAAGAACCGTATTTTAAGACAAACAGGGTTCTTGAAAGTGTTGATTGTGTAGAAAAGGGGATCGACGAATGGCTGGCAGGGTTCGGCTATATCCGTGAAGGAGCATATTACCGTCATACAGCGGAAGAAGAAAAACACAGGACGGTCGCTCTGTTTTCACACGGCGGATCGTCCTGTGCTGCAATGGCTCATATACTGAATCTTCCTTTTTCGTATGCCTGTGCACTGTTACATATCGAATTCACGGGCATCACTATATTGCGTTTTGACAGGCATGCCGGGCCCGGAACACTTCCGTGCCTTGAGTTAGCCAACGACGGGAAACACATAAGGCTTTCCGGCCTTTAATTCAACTTCTTCATCCGGATACATGCTTCTGACGAGAACCGAACAGTCTTTATCGGCAGTCAGGACAGCTTCTTTGAGACGGCCGTTCTGCCATTCAATATCAACAGTAATACCGCCTCGTGCCCGAAGTCCTTTGACCTTGCCGTCCGTCCATTCCGCGGGAAGTGCAGGCAGTAGTCTTATGCAGCCGGCGTGGCTTTGCAGGAGCATTTCTGCTATGCCTGAAGTTGCTCCGAAATTACCGTCAATCTGGAAAGGCGGATGATTGTCAAACATATTGGGAAGCGTTGATCTTTCGATCAGCGCTTTTACATTCTTCAGCGCTTCGTCACCGTCATGAAGCCGGGCCCACATATTGATGATCCATGCCCTGCTCCAGCCGGTATGACCGCCTCCGCCGGCAAGCCTGCGTTCGATCGTGGTGCGTGCGGCTTTTGCAAGCTCCGGAGTGGTATCGCAAGATATCCTGCTGCCCGGATGCAGTGCGAACAGATGCGAGATATGTCTGTGTCCGGGATCGGTCTCTTCGTAATCCTCTGCCCATTCCATGATCTGACCGTATTTGCCGATGGATATCGGAGGAAGCTTTTTGACAGCCACTTCGATTTCAGTGATAAGTTCTTTAATGTTATTTTTATCTGCCGCTGTAAGCTCAAAAAACGCTCTTAAACAGTCATCAAATAATTCCGCCGTAATCTGACTGTCCATTGACGCACCCTTGCAAATAACCCCCTTCTCGCCGTTTGGAAGCCTGTATTCGTTTTCGGGCGAAAGAGTAGGGCAGCTGACAAGATTTCCGTTGTCTTCGATCATGAAATCCAGCAGGAACCTTGCTGCTTCGCACATGATCGGAAAATATCTGTTCAGGAAATCGATATCATTCGTAAATGTATAGTGTTCCCAAATATGCAGGCACAGCCATGCGGCACCCATTTCCCAGAAGGTTGCGCTCAGGCAGACATCCTGCGGTGCGGTGTCACCCCATATATCCGTGTTGTGGTGAGCCACAAAGCCACGGCAGCCGTACATTACTTTGGCTGTTTTCCTGCCGTTCGGGAGCATACGCTCGATCAGATTGAACAGGGGCAGATGACATTCTGAAAGATTACAGGTCTCTGCGGGCCAGTAATTCATCTCAGCATTGATATTGATCGTAAATTTACTCCCCCATGCAGGATTAAAGTCTTTGCACCAGATTCCCTGCAGGTTCGCGGGGAGTGAACCCGGACGGCTCGAGGCGATAAGAAGGTAACGTCCGAAATTGAACAGGAACGGTACGGTCTTGTCTCCGGGAAGTTCAAGAGATACGCGGTCATAGAGACTGCGATGATCCCTGATGTGGTCTTTACGCAGGTCTTCCCAGCCTTTTTCACCGGCCTTGAAAAGAATACCGAGTGTTTCAAGCAGCGGATCGGGAATACGGAAAGTGGTGCGTGCGGCAATGTAGATAACGGCGGAATCAGCGTCCTTTACGACCTGGCTGTTGCCTATCGATTCGAGGCTTCCGCCGTCCTGTGTAACAAAAATGCCGCATACATAGCTTATTGCATCCTCGCCGCCCATCTGTCCGGACAGAACGGTGACCCCGTCCCTGACATTGCCGCATTCATCGACAAACGAATTATATCCGGGATTTCTCAATACCTGCGTTTCTACAGGCGAAAGATCCCAGGTGATATCACCTCGCGCGATCTGCGTATAGAATGAGATGCTGTGAGGCTTATCTGCGGTAAGACGGATAGCTATGACGTTGTCGGGGTAGCTCGAGAAACATTCACGGGTATAATGCACCCCATCACGCGTAAAGTCCGTCTTTACAACTGCATTTTCAATGTCGAGGGTACGGTTGTAATCGGTAAAATCCCGGGACTTTCCGGAAAAATGAATATACAGATTGCCGAGTGCCTCATAATGGCTCTGCATATCGGGACAGCCTGCAAGAGCCAGCGCACACAGTTCCTGGGCTGCCGAGATCTTTCCGTCCAGTATCAGCTGTCTGATCTTCGGCAGGTTCTCCAATGCCGAAGGATTGTTGCGGTCTCTCGGACCGCCGTACCAGACACTGTCTTCATTGAGCTGGAGCAGCTCGGTGAAAGGGGTGGAGTAGACCATGGCGCCCAGTGTCCCGTTACCGATCGGAAGTGCTTCGTTCCAGTTGGCTGCGGGAGCATCGAAACTGATCGTGTGGTTTGTGATAGTCCGCATGTTAACCTCTGATTATTTCTTAAACTGCTGCAGGATAGTATCAAGCTGCATAGCAAGCTCTTTGTTGCGCTCTGCCTGATGCTGCATTTCTGTGGCGATATTCGAAGTACTTTCGTTCTTGTCAACGATCGTAACGATAGCGGAACGGTTCTCCGATGTAATGACCGAAACATCCTTTACGCTGTTGGCAATATCGCGTACCGAGCTTTCAAGTTCGCCGACGCTGGTTTTAATACTTCCGAGACGCTCCTGGATACTTGCCACATCATCACTGTAGATAGTTGATTTCTCGGCAAATTCCTTGAACTGGGATGATACGTCGGTGGCAATGAATTCAATAATGCTTTCGAAGCAGTCGTTAACGGTCTTGATACTGCCGTTGGCTTCATTACAGATTGCCTGGATCGTGGAAGCTGTATTCTGCGAATCATCGGCCAGTTTTCCGATCTCACCGGCAACAACCGCGAATCCGCGTCCGGCCTCACCGGCTCTTGCAGCCTCGATAGAAGCGTTCAGTGAGAGCAGGTTGGTCTGACTGGAAATATTCAGGATCTCAGAAGCAAGATCGTTAATACGGGAAAGTCCGCTGAGCTTGGAAATAGCTTCATCAACCGATGTTCTGATCTGTACGAGGGTGTCCTGGCTGTTGGTGTATGCCGAAGAAGCTTTATTCTTCATATCACCGGCACTGTTGATGACATCCGAACTTGCATCGACTGAAGAATCAATATATTGACGTATTCCGTTGACAACATCGCCGATCTTGTCGATCTCGCCGTTGACATTGGATACGACCTGATTGGTGCTGTCAAGCTGTGCAGAAAGCTCTTCGGTAGTAGCTACGTTATCGGTAACGTTTTCAACCAGCTGACCAGCGGAATCTTCAAGCTGCTCAGCCTTCTGATCGAGAGTCTGGCTGCATTCATGCAGCGTACCGGTAATGTCGCGCAGCGAAGTTACGAGATTCTCGGTTGCATTGGAAATATTACCGATCTCGTCGCCTCTTGAAGCAAAGGCATCAAGGGCTCTCTTCTCGGTGATATCAAGATTGCCGAGGTCTTCCAGACTTGTATTGATCGCTTTCATGGGCTTGATCAGGAACTGGATAACCGCATAGGAAACGACACAAAGCAGGATCAGCGCAATTACACCGAAGATGATCATCTTGTTGCGGATCGAGTAAACAGAAGCAAAGATTTCGGATTCTGCATCCGAGAGCAGGAACAGCCAGCCGTATTCGGACATGTAATAAACACCGGCAACATATTTCTGACCGTCTTGTTCATACTCTATGATCTCTGTCGTATCGGACTTTGTACCGGCATATTTCTCACAAAGGTCAAGATAATACTTTTCTTCGACCTCGGTGGCTACCTTTTCTTCGTCGGGGTGGAAAATAAATGCTTTTGTATTGGCATTGATCATGCAGTACTGGGCATGTTCCATTCCGCTCATGCTCATGGAGTTCAGAGTATCAACCAGACTGTTGGTATAAACGGCACCGCCTACGAAACCGGCGATGGAACCGTTATCGTCGAAAACAGTCTTGTAAAGGGAAACTACCTGCTTGCCGCTGGCAGGGGAAATGAGGATACCTGTGTTGTATACCGAATCACCGGCTGCAGTAAGCGAATTCTGAAGGGCCTTTAACGGATCGTCCTTACGTGTGTAGATACCCACAACGTTGGGATTCGTATGGGTCAGAACGTGGCTGTCCCATTCGCTGGCATACAGACCGTCAAGGTTGTCGACATCGCCTGAATAAGCCACTGTGTATTTCTGTGCAAGAGCAAATGCGTCGGGATCGGTG
>JAGCZE010000059.1 GCA_017960415.1 Lachnospiraceae bacterium | reverse complement strand
TTCGGCGTGGATCTCTGGCTTGCGCCTGCACTTAACATCCACCGGAACATATGCTGCGGCCGGAATTTTGAGTACTTCTCGGAGGATCCTTTCCTCTCCGGCAGGATGGCAGCAGCCATAACCGCAGGTGTTGAAGCTCATCCGGGCAGAGGGGTTACGATCAAGCATGTGCTCTGCAATAATCAGGAACTGAACCGGAACAACGGCGATTCGAGGGTATCCGAAAGGGCATTGCGCGAGATATATCTGCGCGGTTTCGAGATATGTATCCGCGAAGCCGCTCCGAAGGCGCTTATGACCAGCTATAATCTTGTTAACGGAACCCACACATCGGAGAGCTATGAGCTTATCAATGATATTCTGAGATGTGAGCTGAAATATGACGGACTTGTGATGTCCGACTGGATCGCAAGCGGCAGGACATTCTGCAGAAAAGCAGAGTATCCGGCGCCTTATGCACACAATAACATAAAAGCCGGAAATGATCTGACGATGCCCGGCAGCCCGGCTGACGAAAAGGATATCATGCGTGCGTTAAAGCGCGGCGAACTGTCAAGAGAGGATCTGCTGATAAGCGCATCGAGGGTATATCGTGCTATCATGCGCAAAATTGGAGGTTAAATAAAAACATGAAGTTGTTTCATTTATCGGATCTGCATCTGGGAAAACGCCTGAACGAATTTCCGATGATCGCGGACCAAAGATATATCCTGACAGAGATCCTGAATTTTATCAGTGCGGAAAAACCCGACGGCATCCTGATAGCGGGGGATGTCTATGACAGGTCTGTCCCTTCTGAGGATGCCATGAAGCTGTGGGATGAGTTTCTTATCAGCATTGCCCGGAAGAAGGTTCCTGTATTTGCGATCAGCGGAAATCATGATTCGGCCATAAGATTCTCGGATCACGGCGAGCTTGTGGATGTGACGGGGATCCATCTTTCTCCGGTCTATGACGGGACGGTCAGATGCTGCAGGCTTGAGGATAAGGGATTGGCCGTAAATATCCACATGCTTCCGTTTATCAAGCCGGCCGTTGTAAAAAGCATTTTTCCCGACGAGGAGATAAATGACTATAATGATGCCTGCCGCGTCGCCATCGATCATATGGATATCAACGAAGACGAAGTAAATATCCTTGTTGCGCACCAGTTTGTGACCGGAGCCGCAAGATGCGAATCGGAAGAGACATTTGCAGGCGGTCTGGATAATGTTGATGCATCGGTATTTGACCGTTTCGATTATGTTGCCTTGGGGCACATCCACGGCAAGCAGAAAATAGGCAGGGATACTGTCCGTTATTGCGGGACACCCCTGAAATATTCATTTTCGGAAAAGGATCATAAAAAATCCGTTACTGTCGTAAATATTGAAGCAAAGGACAGCATTAAGACAGATGAGCTGCCGCTGACACCGATGCATGATCTTCGGGAGATCAGAGGGACTTACGCAGAGCTTACTTCAAAACCGAATTATGAAAATACTGCTACAGATGATTATATCCATGCGGTCCTGACCGATGAAAACGATATTGTCGACGCGGTCGGCAGGCTCAGGGTGATCTATCCGAATCTGATGAAACTCAGCTACGACAATGCCAGGACCAGGGAACAAAGAGATGTCACGGATATCGAAGATGTCGAGAACAAAACTCCGCTGGAGCTGTTTGGGGAATTCTATGAGAAACAGAACAATAAAGCTATGAGCGACGAGCAGAGAAAATTCGTGGCGGAGTGCATAGATTCGATCTGGGAGGAATAAGGATATGAGGCCGCTTAATTTGATAATGTCCGCATTCGGTCCGTATGCCGGTAAAACGGAAATACCCATGAGGGAACTCGGGACACAGGGCCTGTATCTGATCACGGGAGATACCGGAGCAGGCAAGACCACTGTTTTCGATGCGATATGCTATGCACTGTTCGGCACTCCCAGCGGTACCAACAAGGATCCGGGGATGCTGCGTTCAAAATATGCCGCGGATGATACTCCGACAGAGGTTGAACTCGTATTTCAGCACGGTGACAAAGAGTATACCGTAAAGCGTAATCCTGAGTATGTACGCCGCTCAAAACGGGGCGACGGACTTACAAAACAGCTTGCTGAGGCGGAGCTGCACATGCCGGACGGAACAGTCATAACCAAGTCCGGAAATGTGACCAAGGCAGTTGAGGAGCTGCTTGGAGTCAACAAGGAGCAGTTTTCGCAGATCGTTATGCTGGCACAGGGGGATTTTCTCAAGCTTCTGCTGGCCGATACCAAAACCAGGATGGAGATATTCCGGGAACTGTTCAGGACTGCGAATTACATGAGCCTGCAGAAAAGACTCGACACGGAACAAAAGGAGGTCTACGGTCAGGTCGAAGACGGGAAGAAGAGCATTGCCCAGTATATTGCGGGAATACAGGCAGATAAGGAGGACGTTCTGTTCCCGGAGGTTGAAAGGGCGATACGCGGGGAGATGATGACCGCAGATGTCATTGAACTGCTTGATAAGCTGACCGGACGCGACAATGTTCTGAAGGATTCTCTGGATAATGAGATGAAGTCGATCAACAGGAAACTTGAAGAGGTCAATTCAACCATAGGGGCTGCTGAGACGCTCTTAAAGGCCAAGGAGGCCATGAACAAGGCCCAAAAGGAGCTTGATGCGGAAGAACCCATGATCACTGTTCTGGAAAAGAAATTTAAAGAGACGGAAGAAGCCCTGAAGGATAAGAGCCGTCTTGAGAAGGAGTGTGCGCGGATCGAAGTGGAAATGCAGGATTATGATGCCGCAGAAAAAGTGACCGAAGAAATAAAAAAGGCAAAAAAAGAAAAGAATGACCGGTATTCAAAGCTTGATAAACTGACCGAAAACAACAGCCGAAAGGAAAAGGAACTTCTTGAACTTAAGAACGAACAAAACTCCATAAAGGATACCGGCGCGGAAATAGCCTCACTGAAGGCGCAGCTGGATAGGATCGGTAATGAAGCGGAGGCACTTGATGAGCTTTCGTCATCGTTTAAGTCATACGATGAAGGTCTTGAGGTACTCAAAAATGCACAGGAAGACTATCTTGAGAAGGCTGAAGTTTTCAGGAAGATCAATAATAATTATCTGAATATGGATCAGGCATTCAGGGACGGGCAGGCCGGAATTCTCGCCGAAAAGCTCGTGGATAACCAAAGATGCCCGGTATGCGGGTCTACCGATCATCCTTTTCCTGCAAAGCGCGCCGAAAATGTTCCTTCGGAGAAGGAACTGGAGAAGGCCGCAAAAGAAGCTGAAATAGCAAGGAAAAACAGGGACGTCAGTTCTGAAAACGCGAATGTGCTGAAAAAGAAACTTGAAAGCGACAAAGAGGAACTGAAGAAGAAATCGCTGAAACTGATTGGGGAAGAAGATTCCGAGAAGGCAAAGATATGCTTGAAGGAAGCAATAGCCGGCTGTGCTGATACAAGAAAAGAGACCGAAGATAAATTAAGGGAAAGCGAGAAGAAAAACAAACGCAGGGCAGAACTCGAAAAACTGATCCCCGATATGGAAAAGGCCGTTGCAGCTGCAGCGGAGGAAATCGTGCAGTTAAAGACCCTGATCGCATCCGGTGAATCTGTGATCGCGGAGAAGGAAGAGAATCTAAAAAAACAGCTTGAAGCATTGTCATTCGGAAGTAAACAGGAAGCCGAGACGCAGAAGAAGAAACTCGAAAACAGGGCTGAAGAGCTGCAGAATGCTTATTCGGGAGCCGACAAGGCATTAAGGGATCAGAAAGATGCGGTATTGAAACTCAAAACTGAGATCGCAAGCTACAAAAATAGCATTGCGGACAGCAAGGACATCGATCTGGAGGTTGTGAAGGAAGAACAGAACCAACTGAACCGCAAACAGCAGGAGTGCTTTAACAAAGGCAGAGCCGTAGCTTCAAGGATCGACAAAAACGAAGAGATCAGAGGCAACATAATCAGGAAGAGTTCTCATGTTGCCGAGATCGAGGAAAAGCTGAAATGGATACGTGCCCTGGCGGATACGGCCAACGGAAAGCTGAACGGAAAAGAAAAGATCATGCTCGAAACATATATTCAGATGACCTATTTTGACCGTATCATCAATAAGGCCAACCTGCGCCTGATGACTATGTCTTCGGGACAATACGAACTGGTCAGGATGAAGGAAGCCTCCAATTCCAAAAGTCAGAGCGGACTTGAACTCGGAGTCACGGATCATTACAACGGCTCGGAACGGAGCGTAAGGACTCTTTCGGGCGGAGAATCTTTCATGGCTTCATTATCGCTGGCTCTCGGATTATCCGATGAAGTCCAGGCTATGGCAGGCGGCATCCGTGTCGATACAATGTTTGTGGATGAGGGATTCGGAACACTCGATCCCGATGCTCTTGATCAGGCTTATCGCGCCCTTACGGGATTGACGCAGGGGAACCGCCTTGTGGGCATCATATCCCATGTTGCGGATCTGAAAGAGCGTATAGACAAGCAGATAGTCGTTACCAAAGAAAAGAGCGGCGGAAGCAGTATCTGTATTCGTGCCTAGGTAGGACGACTGATTATTTGAAATGAAGCAATATACGTACATTACAGCAAGGGGCTATTTTGTATGCAGTTTCCTGTAGTCTCTCGGTGAATAGCCTGTGGTATCATGGAAAACCTTGTTAAAAGTCGTAATGGACTGGAAGCCGGCTCTGAAGGCACATTCGGTCACGGAAAGATTGTCCTGCGTCAGAAGATGTATGGCTTTCTGTACGCGGATCTCGGACAGATATTCGGGGAACGACCGCTGTGTGTACTTTTTGAAAAGTCTTGAAAAATAACTTGAGCTGAGCCCCATAGTATCTGCAACACCGGCCTGTGAGATATCTTCGGATGAATGCTCCGAAATATATCTGCAGGCCGATCTGATATATTCGAAAGAGACATCGGAGTATCCCATGTCAGGTTCAATTCCCCGATTTTTGCTTATGACATGATCTCCGATCATCAGCAGAAGTTCGTACAACAGGCGTTTGCAGCGTGTTTCGGCAAAATATGTGCGTGAAACAAAACAGTCCCTGATCTCCTGCATCTTTTCGGCTGCGTTTTTCGCAAGAGTGGGGTCCTGTTCGGTTGAGATCAGATGAAGTGAAGTCATAAGGACCGAGGCAGAAACCAGGTCCTGATTATTTTCGATGATCTGCGAATCAAACTGCAGAAAAAAGGATCCTCTTTTCGGCATATTTATGATACTGTGCATCTCTCTGGGCCATACAAGAAGGATGTCTCCCGGATGCGGTCTGTATACGGTATTTCCTATCTGATAACGGATCCCTTCTTTCAAAACAACGGTAAATTCGGCCGCACTGTGCCAATGAGGCGGATAGTTGGCCGGTATCGCGTTCTGGGTCAGTGAAACACCGTGCATTACATAATACTTTACTATTTCCTTGGCATTTTCTCTGTTGTTTCCCATATTTTTACACCTGCAAGTATTGAATAAACCGGTTATTGAAATTAATAAAGTACAGTTACCTGTAACTAGAGTATATCAAAAAATGGGCAGAATTCAATAAATATATAGTATTATTTTGGAATGGTGAAAGCTATAATTAATATATCGCGGACTCTGACGAAAACGTTTTTATCCGGCGGACCGCGGATGTATTTGAAGGTACTGTTTACTATGATCATTAATATATTTCAGGAGGTTGTTATGAGCATTGACATGAGCAAAATGCCGAAACTTGGCTTCGGACTGATGCGTCTTCCGGAGAAGGACGGTGTGATCGACATGGATCAGGTCTGCAGGATGGTAGACAATTATATGAAAATGTATTGCCGATATTTTGATACCGCATATGTGTATCATGGCGGCCGATCAGAAGTGGCAGCCCGTGAAGCCCTGGTAAAGCGCTATCCGCGTGACAGCTTCATGGTCGCTACCAAACTTCCCGCATGGGAGATTAGAAACGAAGGCGATATAGACAGGATCTTCAACGAGCAGCTTGAGAGAATGGGTGTTGATTATTTTGACTATTACCTGCTGCACTCCATCGAAGACGGGTCGAATTATGATAAATACGTAAAATACGACTGCTTCAGCTGGGGTATGAGGAAAAAGGAAGAGGGCAAGATCAGGCATTTCGGTTTCTCATTCCATGGTAGTCCGGAGCTGCTGACCGAAATACTTGATGCACATCCCGAGGTTGAATTTGTACAGATTCAGCTCAATTATCTTGACAGGACGAATCCGGTCGTACGAAGCGAGGCTCTGTACAATATCCTGCATGAGCGCAATATCCCTATTATCGTTATGGAGCCCGTAAGAGGCGGAATGCTTGCGAGCATGGCTCCCGAGCTTGAGGCAAAGTTCAAAGCGGCAAGACCGGATGATTCCGTTGCCTCCTGGGCATTGAGATTTGTTGCTTCGCTTCCCGGCGTTATGACTGTATTGTCAGGAATGTCAAACGAAGAACAGGTAAATGACAACATCAAAACATTTACGGATTTCGAGCCTGTAACGGATGCGGAACTTGAGATCATCAATGAAGTTACCGGGGAGATCCTCAAGGTTTCACAGATTGGCTGTACCGCATGTAAATACTGCACACCCGGATGTCCCATGAATATCAGCATCCCGGATGTTTTCAGGACGATCAACACACTCCGTCGTTATCCGAACGACTGGAGGTCGAAGAATTTCTACAACGGGCTGGTACAGCGTCACGGCAGGGCTTCGGACTGCATCGGATGCGGCCAGTGCGAGGGAGTATGTCCCCAGCATCTTCCCATAATAGAACTGCTGAAGGAAGCTGCAGAAATACTTGATTGAGGAGGAACAGTATGGGATTAACACACAGAAAAGTCACGAAGAGGATCAGATTCACGGGCGCTGACGGCACCGCGTTGTCAAACACGACTATATCCGTCAAGCAGGTAAATCATGAGTTTTTGTTCGGCTGCGGGGCATTTGAGTTTGTTCCTTTTGTGGCCGGCGGTCAGGAAGGACTTAAAGGCCTTACGGACAGCTGGCTGGAGATATTTAATTATGCGACGCTGCCGTTTTATTGGGGCAGATATGAACCTGAAGAGGGAAAAACAGGCAAAGATGAACTTATGAAGACAGCCCGGTTCCTGAAAGACAAGGGAGTAAAGGTGAAGGGTCATCCTCTGTGCTGGCATACCGCATGTGCCGACTGGCTCATGAAATATGACAATGCCACGATAATGCGGAAACAGCTTGACAGGATAGACCGTGAAGTGACGGGATTCAAAGGCGTGATCGACATGTGGGATGTTATCAATGAGGTTGTTATCATGCCCATTTTCGACAAATATGATAACGCGATCACCAGGATATGTCAGGAAAAGGGTCGTGTACGCCTGATAAAGGAAGTGTTTGACAAGGCGTATGAATGCAATCCCGAGGCTGTTCTTTTGCTGAATGATTTCAATACCTCCATTAACTACCAGATCCTTATTGACGGATGTCTGAATGCAGGGGTCCCGATCAGTGCCATCGGCATACAGTCGCACCAGCACCAGGGCTACTGGGGAAAAGAAAAGCTTGAGGAGGTTCTTGACAGATTTTCCGTATTCGGCCTTCCGATCCATTTTACGGAGAATACGCTGATCTCGGGAGAGATAATGCCGGGACATATAGTTGATCTGAACGACTGGCAGGTTGAGAGCTGGCCTACAACCGATGAGGGTGAGGAAAGACAGGCAAAGGAAGTTGAAGAGATGTACAGGATCCTTTTTGACCACCCTCTCGTAAAGGCGATCACGACCTGGGATTTCAAGGACGGGGCATGGCTGAAGGCTCCGAGCGGATTTGTCCGGGAAGACGGGTCGCGCAAGCCTTCCTACAACATGCTGAAAGAATTGATAAAGAAGGAATGGTGGACCGATATGACTGTTACGACCGACGAAAACGGCTGGGCAACAATGGAGGCCTTCAAAGGAGATTATCATATAAGTGCAGGCAATGAGGCTGCAGAGGCAATAATTAACAATGATGATGAAACAGAAATAAGACTCGGGAGGTAAAACGGATGAAAGCACTTTTTATCGGTGGTACAGGAACAATAAGCATGGGGATAGTCAAAAAACTGGCTGAAGACCCGCTGTGGGATGTATATCTGCTGAACAGGGGGAACCGTAAGGCGGAGGTTCCTGAAGGCATTCATCAGATCACGGCAAATATCTATGACGAGGAAGAGGCTGCAAAGAAGCTTGAAGGCATGGAATTTGATGTGGTAAGTGAATTTATCGCATTTGATGTTAGCGCCGTTGAGCGTGATTACAGGCTGTTTAAGGGTAAAACAAAGCAGTATGTGTTTATCAGTTCTGCCTCGGCCTATAACAAGCCGGCCGCAAGCTATGTCATTACCGAAGGAACGACTCTCGCAAATCCCAACTGGGAGTATTCACGCAACAAGATCGCCTGCGAGGAATTCCTGCTTAAGAAGTATCGTGAAGAAGGCTTCCCCGTAACGATCGTCAGGCCTTCACATACCTATGACGAGCGGAATGTTCCGTTGGGAGTTCACGGAAATAAAGGATTTTATCAGGTTATAAAACGTATGCAGGAAGGAAAACCGGTCATCATTCAGGGAGACGGTTCATCTCTTTGGGCGCTTACGTTCAACAGTGATTTTGCGACAGGCTTTATCGGACTGATGGGCAACAGGCATGCCATCGGTGAAGCCTTCCAGATAACCGGCGATGAAATTCTCACATGGAATCAGATTTATCAGACCATTGCCGATGCACTCGGGGTGGAGCTTAAACCTTACTATGTTTCGTCGGAATTTTTAAGCCAGGTCGGTGAAAAATTCGGTTATGATTTCAGGGGCGGGCTCATCGGAGACAAGTCGGTATCGGTAGTATTTGACAACAGTAAGCTAAAACGTCTGGTGCCGCAGATGACAACGGCCGTTCCTTTCCACAAAGGAGTCCGTATTGCGCTTGATTATGTACTGTCACATGCGGTACAATATGAAGAGGATCCGGAATTTGATTCTTTCTGCGACAGGGTCATTGATGCACTCGAAAAGGCAAAGGCAGCGGTTATTTCTTGAGATAATGGGATCAGGAGGATAAGATGAACAATTTTACTTTTTAT
>JAGCZE010000058.1 GCA_017960415.1 Lachnospiraceae bacterium | reverse complement strand
TTTCGGGCCATTTCAGAACGATCGCGTAAATGCAGCCGTTCGCACAGGTGAAGCGGATGTCTTCGCTCGAAAATTCGGGCTGTGAGGAATCGCCGAACTGTCCTTCTATGGTCTTTGTAGGGCCTTCGGCGCTGTAACGCCAAACGGTGGAGCTGTAGATCGCTTCGCCGTTAATTTTCAGCCATTTGCCGATGGCACGCAGGATCGAGGCATCTTCGTCGGGAATGGTTCCGTCGGCCTTCGGACCGATATTTAAGAGCAGACGGCCGTTCTTGCTGACGATATCCACGAGATTCTGAACGATGTTGACGGGCCTCTTGTATTGATTTTCGGTCGTATAGCACCACGAATTATAGGCAACGGACGTGTCTGTCTGCCATACATAGGGCTTGACATCGGCAAATTTGCCGCGTTCTATGTCCACAACCGCGGTCCCGAAGGCAAATGCGTCATGTTTATAATTGATGACCGCCATACGTCCGGCCTCTTCAGCACGGTTGTAGTAATAAGCGGCGAATTTGCGCAGATAGGGTTTGACCGCGCTGTGATGGATCCACCAGTCAAAGTAGAAGATCGAAGGGCAGTATTTGTCAACGATCTCACAGCAGCGTACGAGCCAGTCTTCCATGAAATCCGCACCCGGTACGGGCTCGCTGAAGGAGTCGAAATGATCCCTTTCGGGCATGGCAGGCCAATAGAAATCGCCTTCGATTTCATGGTCGGTAATGTCGCTCTCGAAAGTGCGGCCGTGTCCCATGAAGAACCAGTGCTCTACGCGATGGTTGGAACAGCCGGCGACGATCCCCTTGCTGCGGGCCGAGTCCGAAAGCTCCTTCAGAATGTTGCGACGGGGGCCCATTTCAACGCAATTCCAGCGTGAAAGCTCGCTGCCGTACATCTGGAAGCCGTCGTGATGCTCCGCAACCGGGACCATATACTGGGCACCGGATTCCTTAAACAGATCTGTCCATTCATCGGCGTTGAATTTATCGGCTGTGAACATCGGTATGAAATCCTTGTAACCGAAACTTTTGTGCGGTCCGTAGGTTTTTACGTGGTGCTCAAATTCGCGGCTGCCCTCGATGTACATATTGCGGGAATACCACTCATTGGCGAAGGCAGGCACCGAAAAGATCCCCCAATGGATGAAAATACCGAATTTCAGGTCTTTGTATGCCTCCGGGACGCGGTACTGCGACAGCGATTCCCAGGTATCCTTGTAGCGCCCCTGCGCTATACAATCTTCGATCTTTTTTAAATAGTCCTGCTTGAATGTGCCCATGTATTTACCTCCGTCAGCGTATCTGCTCTCTGATGAATTCGCCGAATCCGGGCAGGCTCAGCGAAAGTTATCCGACATTTCAACCCATACCTTATTATACACGAATTCGTCAAGATAGTAATCATTTTCAGATGAAAATATCATCAAGACTTTTTCTCAATGGTATATTATACAGGACTATAATTCGAAAATGTTGATAAACCCAACAAAAAGACTTTCCAAAATGTTGATTTGGGTGTAAAATGGTATCGTCAATATATCTATTGGAGGTCGAATCGTGTTAAAAAGAAAAGTCAGCAGATTACTTGAGGATTGGGCCACACATAAGCATAAGAAGTGTTTGATCGTTCAGGGAGCCAGACAGACGGGAAAAACTTTTGCCATAGAGAGATTTGCCGAAGAAAAGTATGAGGAAGTGGTTGAAATTAATTTCAAGCAAACACCATCTGCCGCAGAAGTCTTCTCCGGTGATCTTACCGTTGAAAATATGGTTATGGCATTGCGATTTCGTTTCCCGGATAAAAAAATAGTTCCCGGCAAGACTATGATCTTTCTTGACGAGATACAGGAATGCGAAGAAGCGATCACTTCATTAAAGTTTTGGGCAATGGATGATGGATTTGATGTTATTGCATCCGGATCGCTTTTGGGTATTGACTATAAGAGGGCATCTTCATATCCGGTCGGGTCTGTTGATTATATAAAAATGTATGGTCTGGACTTTGAAGAATTTCTTTGGGGAATGGGCCTGTCCGAAGATATCATCGGCTCGCTCCACGGATACCTTAAGGAGAAAAAAGAAATTCCCAAAGCGATCCATACACAGTTGATGAGTTACTACAGGTTGTATATAGCAACCGGAGGAATGCCGGAAGCCGTACAAAAGTATTTGGATACAAAGGATTTCCGGGATGTAGATACTGTTCAGAGAAGTCTTCTTTTAGGATATCAATACGATATAGCGCATTATGCCATAGCCGAGGAAAAGGTTAAGGCGGAAAAATGTTATCTGACCCTTGCAAAGCAGTTGTTGGACAAAGAGAACCATAAATTCCAATATAAAGAGATCGAACATGGCGCCAGAGGACAAAAGTATTATACCAGCATAGATTGGCTTCTGAGGGCTGACATGATTCACTTGTGTAAGCTGGTAAGCACCGTTAAATATGATCTTGATGATTATGCCCGTAATGATTTCTTCAGAGCATATACAACGGATCTGTCTCTGCTTGTTTCTATGAAGGACTTCTCGTTAAAACAGCATATAGTTGAGAACACACTCGAAGGAAATACAAAGGGTGGTCTGTATGAATGCGCAATAGCGGATGCTCTTTATAAAAAAGGTTATCAGTTATATTTTTATAAAAATGAGACCACTAAGCGGGAATTGGATTTTATAATACAGGTGGATGGGAATGTTGTTCCCATAGAGGTTAAAAGCAGCAATACAAAAGCTAATTCGTTAAGTGCCATTATGAAGAAGGAATCCGGTATATCTTATGCATATAAGTTTGCAGACGGAAATATTGGTGTAAGTGATGAAGGGATTATTACCCTGCCTCTGTACATGGCAGTCTTTCTGTAAAACAAAAATCTTATACATAAATGCTCTTTCTCTTGATATGTCAGATGCAGCAAGTACAAAGAAAAGCTGCAGAAAAATGTTACAGGAAGTGAAACATATTAACATCCGAACGTAGATAATGCGATGCGGACATGAAAAGTGCAGGAACGGTTGAGGTTTTATATGGATGATAGAACGATTAATAATGTAAATGCGGCATTGCCGCAGCTTCCCGATTACAATAACTGCCTGGTAAATCTGGCAAATTCGATATTAAAGAAATTCGGTGCCGGGACACTGCACGGGACTCTTGCTTTAGCGGACAGATATCTGGCCGAGAATCATAAAAATGTCGTGATCCTTTTGCTTGATGCCCTCGGAACTTCGATCCTGGAGAAACATCTTGATAAAGATGGATTCTTCCGGTCGCATTTTGCGGGTTCCTTTGATTCGGTTTATCCGCCGACAACGGTTGCGGCCACAACGTCGGTAATGAGCGGGATGTATCCGAACGAACACGGCTGGCTCGGCTGGGATATGTATTATCCGGAGCTTGGTAAGAATGTTACGGTATTTCAAAACACCGAGCAGCTGAGGGAAAAAGAGGGAGCGGTTCCCGGTAAGGACGCTGACGGAAATGCGGTCTGGAGCGGGGATTCCCTTGCGAAGGCGGGGCAGGCGGCTGAATTTAATGCCGGATTTACGTATACGCCTTATAAGAATGTCGTCGACAGGATCAATGAGGCAGGTGGGGAGGCTTATTTTTCGATGCCCTTCATGCCGCCGTATCCGGGCGATATTGACGCTATTTTGCAGAGGATCGGGGAGCTGTGCGGCAAACCCGGGAAAAAGTTTATTTACGCATACTGGAATGAACCCGATTCGACAATGCACAGGACCGGGACGAAGAGCCCGGAAACTCACGAAATGGTGGTTGAGCTGGAAAAGAAGGTTGAGAAAGCCGTATCGGGGCTTAAGGATGCGCTGTTCTTTGTCATTGCCGACCACGGGCATATTGACAGCAAAAACCTGTGCATCCTTGATCATCCGGAGATAATAGAATGCCTGGAACGTCTGCCGTCGCTGGAGCCGAGAACCCTGAACCTGTTTGTAAAGGACGGATATAAGGAGAGCTTTCCCGCATTGTTCAAGAAACATTTCGGAGATGATTTCGTACTCCTCACAAGAGAAGAAACGATCGCTTCGAAGCTGTTCGGCGCAGGCCGGGACAGGGACGGACTGGCGGAAATGATAGGAGATTTTGTGGCGGTTGCGGTGTCGGACACATCGATATACAAAACACATTATGAAGCGCAGGAAATGCCGGGTGTGCATGCCGGGCTGACACCGGAGGAGTATATCATTCCGTTGATTGTGATTGAAAATTAGTGATTCTACCTGTTAACGAACAATACACCTCATCCGGCACTCCGTGCCACCTTCCCCTCAAGGGGAAGGCTTTTATCGGGAAATGTTTTGTTTCTACAAAGGGAAGGTGTTTTCGGGAAATGCATTATTTCTGCAAAAGGGAAGGCGTTTTTGGAAAAAGTAATTCTTTAATGAGGATAGATGGGATGCGTAAATGATTGTCTACAATGATTTGAATACATACTTGCGCCGCAGATTCGGGTGCAAGGTTTACAAGATCCCGATCAACGGCGGGTTTACATGCCCGAACCGGGATGGGACATTGGGAACCAGGGGCTGCATTTTTTGCTCCGGATACGGTTCCGGGGATTTTGCGCCGGATGCCGGACTGTCGGTCTCTGAGCAGATCGAACGCGGGAAAGCGGCGGTGGCGGCGAAGATGCCTGAGGCGTATATTGCGTATTTTCAGGCGTTTACAAATACCTATGCACCGATCGCGCGATTGCGGGAGCTGTACAGTGAGGCGATCGCACATTCCGATATCGTTGCGGTTTCGATAGCGACAAGGCCCGATTGCCTGCCGGAGGAAGTGCTGGAGCTGCTCTCGGAAATGAACCGGATCAACCCCGTATGGGTTGAGCTGGGGCTGCAGACGATACATGAACGCAGCGCGGAATATATCAGACGCGGATATGATCTTCCGGTATATGACCGGGCCGTCGCGGAGCTGAAAAAACGAGGGCTTGAGACTATCACGCATGTGATCCTTGGGATTCCAGGGGAAACAAGGGAAGAAATGCTTGAAACCGCAAGATATGTGGCGGACAGCGGGGTACAGGGCATCAAGCTGCAGCTGCTGCATGTGATCGAGGGTACTGATCTGGCCGCGGAATACCGTGCCGGGAAGTTTGAATGCATGACAATGGAAGAATATATCGGTCTGGTGGCGGAGTGCCTGAAAATCCTGCCACCGGATATGACAGTGCACCGGCTGACCGGCGACGGAGCAAAGAAAACACTGATCGCGCCCCTGTGGAGCGCAGACAAGAAGAGGGTGCTGAACGCACTGAGGAGAAGGCTGGAAGAATGATTAACGAAGGCCGGATAATATGAAAAGAAGGCTGAAAATAACAGAAGAAATCTGGAAATATAGAAAAAGGCGGATAGTATGAAAAGAATACTGGGTTATCTGAAAAAATACACAAAGGAGTCGATCCTTGCGCCGGCGTTCAAGCTGCTTGAATCAGGCATGGATCTGCTCGTGCCGCTTATAGTGGCGGCGATCATCAATGAAGGCATCGGCAATGCGGATAAAAGCTACATTGTCAAATGCTTCCTGATGCTGATCGCACTGGCGGTGCTGGGCATAGCCTTTTCATTTACGGCGCAGTGGTTCGCTGCGAAGG
>JAGCZE010000057.1 GCA_017960415.1 Lachnospiraceae bacterium | reverse complement strand
TCCTTGATAAATGTAAGGTTCACGCAGCTCCCGCGTCTTCCGAGCATAAGTTCCTGCATCGCTGCAATCCCGCATGCATCCTCATTGCCATGCCAGATATAGGGATAGCAGTGTTCTCTCACATATTCCGCTGCATCCTCTCCGTCTATTTTGATCAGCCGGCTGCCCAGAAGAACTTTGTTTTCCAGCTCCTGCGCGATTCCGAGAACTGTTATTCTGTCCCCGAATCTCCAGAGGAAAACAGGCAGCATCGAAAAATATTCCGGATCCTGCATCAGATCACCGGGGAAGGTAACAGCAGTATGTCCGTCTCCGAGAAGCGCCACAAAACGCAAGAGCTCCCTGTAATAATCATAATTATCTTTTGTTTTCAATATCTTTCCGAGAGTTTTCCTATACTCTTCATCCCAGTCTATATCGACTTTGTCCCAATATACAAAATTGTATGCTGCTTCTTTCCATATCTTGGAAAGTTCATATATCTTCTGTTCGTCGGAAATATTCATGGTCTTTCCTCCCCGTTCTTATGTGTCCGGTTATTCGACCGGCAGCTTTTTGCCCTGTATGATCATAGAAAGAGGAAATCCCCTGTGATCGATCTCGGGAAACCCTCCGCTTATATCGTAATCAAACTCCTTCAGTCCCGTGATAACGATACCATTACCGCACATTCCCGAAATAATCTCGGACATCGAATGGGTATAATCGGTAAATGTCTTTGAATGATAACTCTTCTGAGTTATGTAATACATGCCTCCGTTCCCTGTCCATTCATGTTCGAAGTAAGAATAATGACATTCTGTTCTGTGCCCGGGGTCGAACGGTTCATCTCCTTCGCACGCGAGCATGTTCGTAAGAGGATGCTGTTCATTGATCAGGATAACCGCTCCGGGCTTCATACATTTTGCCACAACAGCAAAGAAACGCTTCAGGTCTGCAAACCAGCAGAGCGCACCTATGGTTATCATCACAACATCAAACCGGTCTTTATAGCGATCATCGATATCATATATATTTACAGCCTCAAAAATGCAGGGCAATCCAAGTTCTTTCGCTTTCTCATTGGCAAATGCCACCTGATTCTCAGCTATGTCAAAGCCGATGCCCTGTTCTGCCTTTCCGCTTTTAACCGCAGAAAGCAGTTCACGACCATTATTGCAGCAGAACTGACCGATCACTTTTCCTTCAAGATCCATCGTTTTCAGGATTTCCCCGGTGTCTTCGTTAAAAAACGGAAAAACCTCACCTTGTACCTTTTCCGTAATGTCAGCGCCCCACGAAGCGTCCCTGTTTTCAAAGGCTTCTTCCCATGCCGCCTTGTTGCCTTCTATGTATTTTTCCATATGCTGTTCTCCCTTCGAGTTCATTGTATATTTCCTGATATCTGTTATAAAAGGATTATTTAATCCGGATAAACATCCCGGATCGTCTTGAGGCAGGATACGGATACGGTCTTGGATTTCGTACGCTTCTAACACAGAAATATGGCCATAATGGCCATATCGGTAATATCGGATGGACAGGAGGCACCGGAATATGGGTAGAAGCAGATCCGGTTGAAAAATTCTCCGTCGCTTACATGCACAACATGATGCCAAATGAGGAACTGTATCATCACCACAGAGTACGGGCGGTGGTTAACGGGATCATGCTGTAACACCCTGCTGGTCCCAGTCCTCTCCCACAAGACGAACCGTCCGGTAATACTCTATCCCCGGAGAATCAAGGAAATCGCAGGTCTTTATTTCCCGAGGCAGTCTTCCTGTACTGACCTCGGGTCTTCCTTTGTGTAACTCTATCGTGTTATTATCATTCTTCGTCGTACTCTTCGTCGTGCTCTTCGTCGTAATCATCGTGCTGAATCTGCACATATCCGGCATTGGCCCATTCTTCCTTCATGTTTTTGCCGGTTTTGGTCAGAACATTCTGCACACCGTTCTTCAGGTTCAGTACCAGTGCCGGACGGACACCCGCTACTTCACGGGCAGAGGCATAGGTCAGAATTCCCTCAAACCATACACATGCGATTCCGTATGATCCTGATAATATTTGTTATCAAGGACATATTTGCTTACAACGTATAACTCGGTATCGGTCCTTGAAAGCACCAGCCAGGTAATGGGTTCCGTTCCGTCAGCATCAGTACCGTCCTGCTCATATGCGCCGAAACGCACGATATCGCCGGTTATGACATCGGACAGGTTCTTTATTTCCTTATTGACCGTTAAGGATACAGCCTTACTGTATTTTCCTGCAAATATCCTTCTTCATTCTATAACACCCTTGCTTCTATAGCTGCATCCTCCGGTAAATGTATATTGTTTATACACATGTATCCGAAAATGATGTGCCGTTTTACTTCTGGTATTCAAAAGAAATATACTGCTGCCTGTAATGTATCTCGCCTTCACTGTATGATTCCATATATTGCTGATAGTAACAGTCGCTGAGTATCCATTCATAAGCCGGGGTCCCGTTCCAGTATTCAAACTCACTGTTAGAATCTCCATACTCAAGCTGTGCTCCGTGATACATCAGACCCGGGCCCTCCGAGGGAGCATCGCGGTAAACTGTTACAAGACTGTCATTCTGGAAAAAGCATGCGAAGGTATCAAAATCTGTGCCCACATATACGACTTTCAGGTCGTTGCCCCACCAGGGCCAGTCCTCGGGCTGCATAAGGTCGTTCATGCCGATTTTCTTTTTGAATTCATTGTAACTTGATCCGAACAGGCTTGTGTCCATGGTAAAGAATTCCGTAATCGGATCAACGTCAAAATACTTCGATAAAGCATCATCAGAACTGCCTGCGTTACCTGTCTGTCGGTCTCCGGCCGTTCCCGTATCTGCGGAGTCGTAATCCCAGAGTTCAAAAGCCCGCATAAAGTAGCCTTCACTACAGCTAATATCGCCACTGTTGAATTCCCAGAGAACATCGATTTCTCCGGCTGTATTGACCGTAAATGTCTGCCAGTCTTTATCCGGTTCATGCATCAGGGCTCCGCAGCTCAGGAGATTATTGAAATTTCTGTCAAAAAATGCATAGACTCCGCCTTCAAACATAACAAGCCAGTCTTCAACCTCATCAAACGGGACATGATCATTTTCGAGATCCTTAACCTTATAATAAATCCCCCGTAATCTTTCGGGAGTTTTTCCCACGGATGACGGATCAAGAGGCACATATTCAACTCCGCGGGTTTCGCAGAATTCCTTATGCGCCTGTTTAATCTGATCCAGCTTCTTATCCTTTTCCAATTCGGAAGAAAACAGATCATCAAGCGTCAGTTCTTCGAAGAACGGAATCTGTCCATCAGGTTTGTATGCATAAGTCCCATAATCCGGAAGATTTTCATCCGATGAATCTGAATACCCGTCATCAATATCATCGCTGTCAATGTCCCCGTTATAATCTTCATCGGTATCACTGTTCTGATCGATGATATCCTGAGCATCAGTGTTGATATCGGTATTTGTGTCGGTATCCGTATTGCTGTTATTATCCGACGGCTGGCTGTCCTGCTTTTCAGGCGCTTTGAATGTGGAACTTACGGTTTTGCTCTTAATGCCGTCCACTTCCGCGTATGCGTAAATGGTAAGGCTGTCCATAACTGCTATCGGAGAACTGTACTGGCGGTAATCCGACCCGTCGGTACTGTAGTATATCTGCGCTCCTACAGTCGAAACAAAAATCTTTACTGATGTAATGCCATCAGCCTCACTGCTTGAAAAGGTCGGTTCCGGCACTTCAGTAACGGTTTTTACCGGATCGGAAACATTTGTGTTGTTTTCCGGAACCGTCACCGGATCCTCAGACGAGGAACAGGCAGCGCAAATCATAAGCACTGCAATAAACAGGATTGACAGTAATGCCTTTTTTCTCATAATCTTCCTCCCACCTTTTAACCGGCTGTTTGACCTGCCGTTAGGTCCGGTCTTCTGTTTTATGGATATTATTACCGATTATGCTGATATTTTAACATATCCGGGAGCGGCAAGTAAGTAACCAAAGGTTACCTGTTTATGCTGAAAAATCCGTTCTATTCCTTGTCAGCAAAGCTTTTTCTGATATTATCTATGTTTTCGGTAGTCCCGCTGTTGCCGTCGTCATCCGGGGCCGGGCATATCCGGCCTTTTTCGACGAGCCTGGAGAATGCATCGACCACATCCGGGGTCAGCTGTGTTCCGGTTGAAACTTTACGGCATCGTTTTCCAGTTCATAATATAGATGCTGCAAGTCTCTTATATCTTCTTTTCCTGCTATTCGAACAATCATTTTTATTCCCCGTTTTTTTATAAAACATTTAGTTGGTATTTTTTATAATACAATATCGTATTTATATCCGTCCGGAATCCTGATATATGCACGAATATGTTCGTCGACAGGGCGCTCGACAATTCCGGATCTGTTGTCAATATTACCTTCCGCGGCGAGGATGGTGTTCTCACCTTTTCCAACAATAATCCCCATATGATCGTGCTCATGACCATCAAAAACATGATCATAAAGAACAATGTCCCCTGCTGCCGGCACAAAATCATCTTTCCGTGTATGATACTCAATCCTGGGATCGCCTATTGCAAATTCCTCCCATGCAGTACAGCCTGCAAGATGACAGCTTCTGCATTCATTGGGACGTATCGGGATCTCGAAACCTGCTTCCCTGCAGCAATAATACACAAATGCAGCACACCAGAGTCTGTCAGCTTCTTCGATAGTCCACTTTGGGAACGGCTGAACTATCGGTTCCAGATTTGCTTTTTCCCCGTCTGCAAAGCCATGGAACGGAATCTGTGCCATAGTCTTCGCAACACTCGCAAGCTGTTGTCTGGTTATTCTTACCATTAGCCTTATGTTCCTTTCATACAGAATGCCAAGGAGCATCAGCGCCCCTTGGCGTAATAACATTTTATTCCACCGGGAAACAGGCTTCTGTCACATACTCATCCGGATTCTGCGTCTGTGCTGGGCTAACATGATATATGTTAAACATTGGACCGTTCATCTTATATCCGTTTTCCTTGATCCATGATGCTACAGTGGCATATGCTTCACCCATCTGATCGTAACTGCCCTTAATTACACAACTGGCAACCTTAACCGCAGGGAGTTTTTTAAACTTCACATGCTCCGTATCAGTATAAGAACCGCTTACAGTCATCCATGCGATGATCTCAACGTCTTCTTCCTTGTACTGGTCATCCAAAAATACAGCTGCAGCAAGACAGGGATCTGCCGGTACAAGATTTTTGCATTCACCCATCATGATGTTCCAAAGCATCCCCTCATCTTCATAATGAGGAACCACCATCTGAACCGTAGCCGCATACCTTTCCGGTATAGTCCTTACAGTTACATTAAAACTCATATTCTGCTCCTTCCTCAGCCTCTTCCTGGCTGTTTCCAGAAGCATCAGTTTATATTCCGTCTCTTTGGAAAGCTTCGACAGTTCTTTCTGCCTTTCAGACAGAAATGCATCCATCTTCTCTTTGTTATCATAATCGTCAAGGATCTTGATAATATCTGCAAGGGCAAACCCCATATCCTTTAACGAAATGATCCTTCCGACGGTAAAAAGCTGTTCCTCGCGATAATAGCGATATCCTGTGAAATCATCAATCTCTGCCGGTTTCAGGAGTCCAATATCATCGTAGTGGCGCAACATCCTGATGCTTACTCTGGATAGTTTTGAAAATTCGCCTATTTTAAGCATTTTTATCTACCTCCATGGATGTCTTTTCTTGAGCTCACTACAAGAATAATCCCTAACATAATGTGAGAGTCAATAGTCATTTTTTGTATCCGGGCTATATCAGTTTTCCCTGTTTTCTTTCAGTGTATCCAAAAGATCCTCTGTTACCTGCCTGTCATCCTCAGTAGCGGGTTCTGATTTCTGCTGCAGAAAAATAGGATGCGCCCTTTATGATTTTCTTTAGAATTCAGTCGGGATCACCCTTATACACTCCGGCTGTGAGTAAGTGTAGGTCTTGTCGTTGTAAGTAATATTATAGCTTGATCCGATCTCGCCTTTGATGATAACAACGCCCCGCTTGATATTGGTTGTATCAACTGAACCGGCACCGGTGATCTTAAGCTTGGAGGCCTTGACATTAGTCAGTATTTTGCCTTTCTTATTTATCAGTATGAGATAAGTACTGTTGTTGTCGTCTGTTACAAAGCCCTGTCTGGCTATCTGATAGGTGGTGCGCTTGACTGTCTTGCCACCCACATTTGCCGAAGCTGTGACCTTAAGAGCTGTATAGTCAGGAACATCGCTCAACATGCCTATATCGACAAATGCGCTGCCGTCGTCCCCGGTCTTCGCGATCTGGTTTGCAACGGTCTTACCCGAAGGGTCCTTGACGGTAATCATAATATCGGTGTCTTTATACCCCTTCTCCTTCTTACCGCCGTCTTCGCCGATATACCTGTTCCAGCAGCCCAGAGTGAATGATACATAGCTGTCAACAGGTCGGATAGAATAGCAATAAATGAAATCGCCTGTATCACCGTCAAAATTCGCCACAGGCTGGGCCTTCAGCCAGACGGAAGGTTTAAGTCCATCTATCTCCCTGCCATCGGCTGCTTCGTCAAGCATATCACCGAATTCGTCAATACTTATATTCAGTTTGTCGTTTGCTTTGCAATACCTGGCTCTGATATCATTTACGTCTCTCCAGTAATTATATGAGCCCTTATCAGACAACACAGAGCCCAAATAAAAGAAGGATACAGTGGCTGCGGCATCAGTGATATTGCGGTTGAACTTGTTGCCGTCGGACTTCACTCCGTTGACCAGCTGGCCAGCATTATGATTGATGAGGTCGTAAGTATTCTCGTTATGCATATTGTAGCTTTCGAAGCGGTCTACATAGTACATGTTCTCAGCCACAAGAGCAGCAGCTTCCCATGCCCACTGCCCAAAGTCGAAGGACCGCATTGCGTCTCCCTGCTGGTTGAACATATGGGCTGTCTCGTGCATCATCTGCATAATAAGAGGTTCGTAGTCATATAAGTTGCCCGGATTGAGATTGTCGTGATGAGGAAGAGGCCCTACCTGAATAGAGTTGGTATCAGATGAGTATCCTACCAAATCTCCGTTACTGATACTATCGGACCATGACCATATGATCCCATCCCTTGAGATCTTCTCAGGCTCGCCGATATACTTGCAATAGTAAGGGTAGATGTCAGCCCAGTGCTCTGTGATCATGTCATGGTCACAAGGCCAGCTCCCCAGAGTATCTATGATACTGAGCGGCGGAACCTTATAAGACAGAACAGTTATCTTGCATTTTGCCATAACTGAGCCGTTGTCCACAGAGACGGCCGTGATAGTAGCTGTACCCTTCTTTTTGGCAGTTACAACGCCCTTGATGTTTACGGTGGCTACAGACTTCTTCGAGGTCTTAAAGGTCACCTTTTGAGAAGAGCCGGAAGGCTCAACGGATGATACTTTGAGCTGAAGTGTCTGACCTACCACCATCTCTTTAGCGGTATGATTTAGGGTTATCTTGGTTACGGCACCTGCAGCGTGAATCGGAGAGGGTACATTCCCTACCAGAGTAAATATCATTACAAGTAAGATGGTCATAGATAGAAGTCTGAAAATCCTCTTCATAAGAACCCTCCTTTCCTTAGGGAAGGATAGCATATCCGATTTGTCGAAGCATGTCAAGACCGTTGAGAGCGACGTTTTTTCGAGCAGGGTATTCCATTGATTGATCGCCGAAGAAAAGCAATAAAAAGCTATCCTTTTACACTCCTTTTTGGTACAATATTGAATATCAGTTTTAAAATGAAACATTTAGGGAAGAGATAAAAGAGATGACT
>JAGCZE010000006.1 GCA_017960415.1 Lachnospiraceae bacterium | reverse complement strand
TTTTTATCTTCATTTTTGATCATGATGTTTACGAGTATTATATTTGAGATGCTGCAATATATTTTTACGCTCGGTACCAGTGATGTTGCGGATGTTGCAACCAATACACTCGGCGGTCTGATCGGTTTTCTTCTGGCATATTTAGCGCTGAAGATTTCCAAAAAGGAGGAAAAGATGTCAAGGCACTTCCTGATAATGAGCGCCTGGATCACTCCGGTTGTCATTTTGGGCACATTGTTCATAAAGTTCGGCATTCTCGGATAGGCGGCTATAATTTACGAAATGAGGACAGAGCATATGAAAAAACGAGTTCTGGCGTATCTTGAAACGATCGAAAAGATGCTGGCCGATCCAGGAAGTGTAGATGATTGGGATGCCCGGATCGGGGAACACCTGACACAGATCGGATTTTTCATGCACGAGAGGCTGATACATTTGATCGTGACTGCCTTGTTTGCAATACTGACATTCATGGTCCTGCTGCAGCTCCTCAATAATTTTTCTGTGGTTATTGCGGTACTCTTTGTAGCTTTAATGTCACTTTTGGTTCCTTATATCATGCATTATTATCTGCTGGAAAATTCGGTCCAGAAGATGTATGAACAGTACGACCGTATGCTTGCCCTGGCAGGAAAGCAAAAAAGTTCGAAAACAGATCGGAGAAAATAATGGAGAAAACAGGAAATCCAGGGGAAAACCATAGTCTCGAAGAAGTCACGATGCAGGTCTCGGGAATATGCAGGAAAGACGGCGAAAAATACGCCTATGTTACATTTTCCGACGGAAAGAGGCATGCAGAAGGCACGATCCCGGATTGTAAGATCAAGACGCAGGAGGGGTTCGACGAGGCAGAGATCGGGCAGCTGGAGCTGTTCATGAAGATGAATCTGGCGAATCTGAAAAGAAAGGCTGCGTCGATTGACCCGGTAAGGGCGATGATGAATTCCGGAAAGCCTGATGAAAAATGAACAATAACACATGAAAACGGACAACCTTATAAAGGACGGAAATATATTTATAGATTAAAATCAGAAAACAGCCGGAAACATATTATTGATAAAAATCGTTAAACAGGCAGTAGAATATAAATACAAAGATTATCGACGGATATTGAAAGGAACTCAAATGGATTTTTTCAGCATAATATCATTAATGGGTGGATTGGCGATGTTCCTGTACGGAATGCGCCTTATGAGCAGCAGCATGAAAGAAGGACAATCAGGCACCCTGAAAGTCGTCCTTGAAAAAGTAACAAACAGCCCTTTGAAGGCTTTTTTCCTGGGTATACTTGTTACAGCGATAATCCAGTCGTCTACGGCTACGATAGTCATTACTTCGGGACTTGTGGCGGCAGGTGTTATTTCGTTGCATCAATCGATGGGTATTATTATCGGAGCCAATGTAGGAACAACTGTAACAGGTCAGATCATAAGACTGCTGGATATCGACAACGGAGCATCTGCTATCCTTCAGTTCTTTAAGCCGTCAACACTTGCACCTATTGCGCTGATTGCCGGCATTATACTGATAATGTTTATGAAATTTCAAAAATCGGACAATATCGGCAACGTTCTTATGGGTTTCGGTATTCTGTTTTCGGGGCTCATGAACATGACTGCTTCAGTATCGTCTCTGCAGGAAACCGGTATTTTTGACAACATTTTTACAAGCCTGGGAAATAATCCCGTTCTAGGATATCTCTCAGGAGCCGGAGTCGCTTTCGTATTACAGAGTTCGTCTGCGACAATAGGTATTTTGCAGGCATTTTCAATGGCCGGCGGGATCAGCTTCAAGATCGTTTATGTATTTCTTGTGGGCGTTTATCTTGGTGACTGTGTTACAACAGCTATTGTCTGTTCGATAGGAGCAAAACCCGAGGCACGCCGTGTAGGTATAGTAAATATCCTTTACAATCTGGGAAAAACCGTACTTGTACTCGTCATCGTTACAATTGTACACAAAATTGGCATGATCGATGAAATGTGGGAAAGAGGTATGATGTCCGGTGGAATCGCCAATACAAATACTGTTTTTAACCTCGGATGTGCGATCCTGCTCCTGCCAATGGTCAGGGTATTTGAAAAACTTGCCAACATTATAGTCAGGGACGAACCCACACAGAAGAGCAAATACGCGGATATCGTCAGCGCCCTCAACCCTGTATTCTACGCGACTCCCGCTCTTGCGTTCAGAGGTGCCTACAATGCGCTGCTTACGATGTTTGATGCTTCACATGAGAATTTCCGTAAGGCAATGGGGCTTGTGATCGACGGATTCGACCAGAAGACCTTTGATGAAATTGAAGAGGAGGAAGACAGGATTGACTCATTGGCCGATAATGTAGACAATTATTTGCTGCAGCTGTCTTCACATATCAGCGATGAGAACCATATCAGGATTCTGGACCAGTATTATAAGATGGTGACGGAGTTTGAACGGCTGGGCGATCATGCGGCCAATATTGCCGAAGCCGTAAGAGACCTTGATAAGCAGGGAATATCGTTCTCGGATGTAGCCAGGACCGAAATGTCCGTAGCAAAGGAGCTGCTTGAGAGGATACTTGACTACACAAGGTTCGCATTTTTGAAGAGAAATGCCGATGCGGCACAGCATATCGAGCCTTTGGAAGAGGTTGTGGACGATCTGGTCAATACGCTTCATGACAATCACATAGTGCGTTTGAGAGAGGGAAAATGTACGATCCCTGCAGGTGTTACTTTCCTTGATCTTCTGAGCAATCTGGAAAGGATCTCTGATACCTGCTCGAATGTCGGTGTTGCTACGATCACCCGTATACATCCCGAAATGGAGAATCAGGCGCATAAATATCTAACATCCCTGTATCAGGGTGATAATGCGTATGTCAATCTGCAATACAACATGG
>JAGCZE010000056.1 GCA_017960415.1 Lachnospiraceae bacterium | reverse complement strand
TTTTCGATAATGATCATACCACTATTTGTTAGCACTGTCAATAGATGAGTGCTAAAATTGTCAGAAAATTTTTTCTTGCTTGCACTATTATGATTCTCTGTGGTAAAATGTGGCGAAGACAGAACAAAAGTATCCTTACGGTATAAATGCCGCAGATATTGCAAACACTGTCATTTATCATTATGTTCCGTGACAGAACTACTATTTTGGAGATTTTTACAATGAAGAATAAGATTATTTTCATATTATCGGCGACGATCATCCTGCTTGCCTTTTGGAGCGGGATTCCGGTAAAAGCCGCAGCAAAAGTTAAACTGAGCGATCGAAACATCGAAATTGAAGTCGGAACTACATACAAATTATCGGTTTTGAACACCGATGACGAGGTTACCTGGGAAACAAGCAACAAAGCAGTCGCCAAGGTATCGTCAAAAGGCCGCATTACCGCGAAGAAGGCCGGGACCTGCAAGATATACGCATATGTCGGTACCAAAAAGCTCACCTGCCGTGTTACGGTATATAACAATTACAGCGCTGAATCAGACAAGTACGGTGTCAGCGGCTTTTCGACACTGATGGGACAGCTTCCGTTAAAGAAATTCAAGTATAATGCCGAAACGGCTTACATCAAAGAACTGTCGGCGCTTGGCAGCAAATGCACGGTATTCTGCGGACTTGACGCAAAGAACGTTGATATTGTCCTGAGCAGTGACAATTACGTATATTTCATCAAAAGCATCCTGAAGAACGCCGAGAAGCACCCCGACAATGCATATCTGACAACATTGGCACAGATTGCCGATGCTGCATATGAGACGGATGAGATCCCCGACAGGGACGGCAACGACTGTTTCGTCATCGCGCAGAGAGAAAGCGACCTTGCCGCTGTAGATAAGGCCGCAGATAATAAAGACTCCGATGATGAAGGTTTCTATTTCATTTTCTACCCGAACAAGAACGATACCGATTTCGATTGTATCGTGATCGGGTGTGACGAAAGCTCCTTCAACCATATCACATGGTACAAGCTGCAGTGACCTGATCATAAAACGGGCTGTCGCACTAAATCATCCCTTACACAAGGACATACCGCAAAAACGGCTTCCGCGCGGCGAAATTCTACATCCGCTGTTCGAAAGCCTTTTTCATTGCTGGTATATTCCACGGTCAACGATTTTCTTATAATCCGCGTAGCTGATATACTCCCCGCCCATGCTTTCTAAATGATCGGTGTGGAACTGGCAGTCGATCATCAGATAATTCAGCTTGGACAGTACTTCGGCCAGAGCTATCAGGGCTATTTTCGAACCGTTCTCCATTTCGGAGTACATGCTCTCACCAAAGAAACATCTGCCTATGTTTACCCCGTACAGGCCGCCGGCCAGCTTGCCGTCGATATAGCCCTCTACGCTTGTGGCATAGCCGGCCTTATGGAGTTCAAAATAAGCCTTTTCCATGTCATCTGTGATCCAGGTTCCGACCGTAAATTCTCTTTTGAGCCGGCATCTGTGCATAGTATCCGAAAAATCCCTGTCAAGCGTATAAGTAATATCATGCTTTCTCATGAACTTGCGCATGGAATGGGAAATATGGATCTTTTCAGGCCTGATGATATATCTTTCATGCGGACACCACCACATTATCGGCTGATCCGAATCATACCACGGAAATATCCCGTTACTGTACGCGAGAAGAAGGCGGTCAACGCACAAGTCGCCGCCCACTGCCAGAAGCCCGTCCGGCTCAGCCAGTTCAGGCTTCGGAAAATAGATTTTTCCCTCTTCCAGTTCGTATACAGGCACGAATTTTCCTCCGTTACTTTATATGTTAGTTCTTACAGCAAACTTCCCGTCTTCCACAGTCAACAGCAGCTTCCCGCCGTTTGCGAGGCTGCCGAACAGGATGTCATCGACCAGTAACGGTTTGATCTCATTTCTGATCACTCTGTCAACCTCACGTGCGCCGAATTCGGTTGTGATGCCCTTGGTACGGATCAGTTTCCTTGCCTCTTCATCAGCTGTAAATTCAACATTCTTTTTCTTCAGCATATCGGCGAGCTCTGCCAGCTTCTTGCCGACAATTCGCGCTGCCATATCATCATCCATTCCGTTGAATACGACTATCCGGTTCAGTCTGTTGCGGAATTCGGGAGTAAATGTATCCTTCACAGCCTCGTCGATCACGCTGTTGTTCCTGCTGGTGTGGCTGAAACCGATGCTGTTTTTGCCCAAACGGTTGGCGCCAGCGTTTGAGGTCATGATCAGGATCACATTGCGAAAATCCGCCTTACGGCCCTGATTGTCCGTCAGCGTCGCATAATCCATGACCTGGAGCAGCACATTGTAAATATCGGGATGGGCCTTCTCGATCTCATCGAGCAGCACTACCGACGAGGGACTCTTCCTGACCGCTTCGGTCAACAGGCCGCCCTCTTCGTAGCCGACATAACCGGCCGGAGCACCGATCAGCTTTGCGACCGCATGCTTTTCCCCGTACTCGCTCATATCGAAGCGGACCAGCTTCACTCCAAGCTCCTGGGCCAGAGTTCTTGCTATCTCAGTCTTTCCGACACCGGTAGGTCCTACAAACAGCAGACTTGCAAGAGGCTTATTCTCCTCAAGCAGTCCTGCTTTCGAGAATTTGATCGCATTTACGACCTGTGCGACCGCCTCATCCTGCCCGAATACCTTGGATTTTATCCTGTCTTCGAGAGTCGCAAGGCCCGACAGATCGTCAGCATCGACGCTTTCCACAGGAACGCGGCAGATGCTTGTCAGAACGATATTAATTATGTTCTTGTCGACGATCGGTGTATCATCATACGGATGCAGCTTGCGATACGCGCCTGCCTCGTCCATCAGATCGATCGCCTTATCGGGCAGGAAGCGCTAATTAATATGCTTCGCGCTCATTGCCACGGCATATTCCAGCACACCTTCGGCATATTGTACGCCGTGGAATTTCTCATATTTTTCCTGCAATCCTTTAAGTATTTCAACAGTTTCGGCCTCGGTAGGCTCCTTTATCTCGACATTCTGAAAACGTCTCACGAGGGACTTGTTCTTTTCAAAATATTTTTTATATTCCTCAAATGTCGTTGCTCCGATGAAGCGGATATGCCCGTCCGCAAGATAACTCTTCAGCATATTCGCAGCATCAAATGAGCCTTCACCCACAGCTCCGGCACCGGCAATATTGTGTATCTCATCAAGATAGATGATCGGTTTCTCATCCTTTTCGATCTCTGTGAGAACTTTTTTGAAGCGCTTCTCGAAGTCGCCGCGGTACTGCGTTCCCGCCAGCATTCCCGTAAGATCGAGAGCATAGACCCTGCTGCCCTTTAACAGATCCGGAACCCTGCCCTCACGGAT
>JAGCZE010000055.1 GCA_017960415.1 Lachnospiraceae bacterium | reverse complement strand
TTCAGTCAATAATCCTTTATGGGACCCGAACCTTGATATCGAAGCCAAACTGGATTGGCTCCTGAAAGAACTGACCCTAGATGAAAAATTCCATATGTTAGCTTCGGGATCGGGCGGTGTGGAACGTCTCGGGATTCCCGTATGCCGCCTGGGCGGTGAAGCCGCTCACGGAGTGGAAGCAAGAAACGATCAGTTCCGGAAGTCGGACCCCGACTTTACCACCTCGTTCCCCGAACCGGTGGGGATGAGTTCATCCTGGGATAAGGATGCGATCCGTGAAGCAGGCACCATCGTCGGCAAAGAGGCCCGGATCATTTACAATAAAAAACCCGGAGGCGGTATCTCCCGATGGGCTCCGACAGTCGATCTCTTAAGGGATCCGAGGTGGGGCAGAAACGAAGAAGCCTACGGCGAAGACCCGGTACAGACCGGCAGTATGGCATCCGCTTATGTACAGGGAATCCAGGGTAACGACAGGGATCATCTGATGACTGCTGCCACGCTGAAGCATTTTTATGCCAATAATACCGAGATCGGCCGCGGATGGAAGAATTCTTCGATCAGTCCCCGCAACAAATTCGAACTTTATCTTGAGCCCTTCCGCCGCTGTATCGAAGACGGCGGAGCCGAAGGCGTCATGACCTCATATAACCGCATCAACGGAGTACAGAGCTTATTTAACGAAGATGTCAGGACCATTCTTAAGGATGAATTCGGCCTTACACATGTAGTTTCGGACGGCGGAGCTATGGAGTTGACCGCAGCCTACAGTCATGCGACTGCAATGAACGCCGAAACAGTTGCACTTTCTATCAAAGCCGGTGTTGATGCATTGAGCGGCTGGCCCGACGGTGTATATGCGGCAGCTAAAGAAGCCTATGATATGGGCCTGCTTTCCGAAGATGATCTGGACACAGCGATCAGGAATGTATACAAGACCAAGATCAGGCTTGGGTTATTTGACACAGAAATCAAAGAAGCCGATGGCAAACTCTGTTCCAAAGAGGCACATGAAGCCTGCAAACGCCTGACCGACAGGTCGATAGTCCTTTTGAAGAACAACGGTATACTTCCGTTAAAGGATGTCTCTGCAGACGACCTTGTCCTCATAGGTCCCTTAGGCGACAAGTGGTATCAGGACTGGTACGGCGGGGCTTCACCTGAAAAGATATCATTGCTCGACGGTCTGAAAATGAATTTCGAAAATGCCGGAACTGCAGGAAATATCCGCTATATTGACGGCTGCGACAGGGTAAGGTTAAGATCCGACGACAAATATATCGCCATCGCACCCGACAAAAGAGCACATCTGTCCGGTACACCCGATGAATTTATCCTTGAAGACTGGGGCGAAGGTTCATTTACATTCAAACATGAAAACTCCGGAAAATATCTGGTCACGCGCCTCGCAGGTGATGCGATCGAGGGAATCGCCGCAGCAGAAGAAGGAACCGATCCGCGTCTGATCGCAGGCAGAGTCTGCGCCGATACCGACAGGATATTCAGCTGGTTTGACCTTGAAGTATTCAGGATAGATAAAGAAAAAACCGATGGAGCGATCATAAAAGACCGCTTCGGAAACAGGCTCTATGCGGACAAAAACGGATATATCGTTTCTGCCGAAAATGATGCGGATGGTCTGACACCCTTGACATTCTGCGTTGAAATAACCCGGTCAGGCATTGCTGAAGCCATTTCAGCCGCTTCACAGGCCGAAACCGTCATCCTGGCGCTGGGGCACAATCCGATGGTCAATGCAAAAGAAGAGATCGACCGCGGGACGATTGAATTCATTCCGTATCAGCAGAAGCTGTTCGATGAAATATTTGCGGTAAATAAAAATATCGCAGTCGTTCTGATGAGCGATTATCCATTTGCGATCAATGATATCAACAAAAAAGCTGCGGCAATTCTGTGGTCAGCCACAGGTTCACAGTGTATGGGACTCTCCCTCGCAGATGCCCTGACAGGCAGGTTCAGCCCCGCAGGGCGGCTGACCCAGACCTGGTACAGATCCGATGCAGACCTGCCCGATATCGACGATTATGATATTATCGGCCGCGGCCGGACATACAGATACTTTGACGGAATAGTGCTCTATCCTTTCGGGTTCGGACTCACATATACCTCATTCCGCTATCATGGCCTTACAGTCAGTGTTTCGCATGACAAAAAGCTTATTAAGGAGGCTACAAACAACAAGCTGTTCGGCCGGCCTTCCGAAGTTTATAACATGATACGGACCGACGACAGGGTATTTCATATCGAGCTGACCGTAGAAAATACCGGTTCAGTGCTCTCGGACGAGGTGGTACAGATCTATGCAAAAGCCTGCGGAGGAAGGATCAGGAAACCCTAAAGCCAGCGGATCGGATTCGAACGTATCAAAAATATCGCTCCCGGAGAATCCCGGTCAGTCATCTTTGACATTCCGGTCAGGGAGCTCGCGGTGTATGATGTTGTCGGCGAATCATTGATAGTTGAGAACGGAAAATATGAGATCATGGCCGGTTCATCCAGCCTCCACACCGAAGTCTCCGCGATCATGGATATCGAAGGAGTAACCCCGGGATTAAGAGACCTGTCAAAGAAGATAAAAGCCGATCATTATGATGAAGAAAACGGATCGCAGATAGTTCAGGGAATGTACGGATACAATGCTTTGATGGCCGAAGGCCCCAATGTCTACGAGCCATGTTCGGACGGAAAGTTCAGCGCGGTCTATGCAAACTGCGATATTTCCGAAAAGGCACAGTTCCTGCGTATACACGGCTTTGCCCCCGAAAACGCGCAGATCACTGTATATATTGACGGAGTATCGGCAGGAAACCTTACCTGCAACACTTACGATCACGAAAAAAATCATTTCGGGGCAAGGAACCACATGCCCAGAGCAGCCAAGGCCGAAGAACAGCGCAAAAAATCATGGCCCGTTCTGTGGGCGGATATACGCATTCCGCTTGATCTGAGCATGTTGTCCGGGAAGCCTTGCGAATCCGGACATAAGGTATGTATAGAAGCCAAAGGACCTTTTAAATATGATTGGTTCAGTGTTATCTAAACTAATGGAGGCTGGCGCACCAAATAATGAGCCAGCCTCTTTCTATAGGTTTATTTTCCCGAAATAACGATACCGTCGACCGCGATATAGGGTACAACGCTGCTGCCGTCGCAGAGCACCTCTTTTGTGATGCCACGGATATTCTTAATGGCCTCGCCGAGATTACCGTTTACCATCGTCTCGGTAACCGCACATTTCACCTTGCCGTTCTCGATCAGGAAACTGTTCTTCGCAACACCCGAGAATTCACCGTTTGTGCCGGGCTGTCCGCCGGAGAATCCGCCAAGGATCAGTCCCTTATCGATCGATGCGATCAGCTCTTCAAGAGTCTTGTCACCGGGCTCTACCACAAGATCCGAGCCGGTATTCTTAACCAGCGCCCGTCCGGTCTTCTTTGAACCGTAGAGACCGAGCCAGTGAGTCTTTAAAACGCCCTTGTCGATCAGTGTAACTTCCTCAGACCTGAATCCGCTGTGGGTACCGCGCTCACCCATTACGATCCTCTCGTCATAAGGTTTCAAAGCTATCGTAAGCTTGTCGCTTGCAACCTGCTCTCCGACCTTGTCGAGCCACAGGCTTGTTCCGTCAATGATAACACCTTCGCCGATATAGTTCGAAAGTGTCATGTAAATAAAGTTTGCAGCTGTGTCGGGTGTCATGATCACGGTTCCTTCGAACTTTCCTTCGAGAGTCTCGGGATAGATGCTGTTCTGGATATCCTCAAGATGACGCTTCAGATCACCAACTTCAATAAACGGTTTGTCAAGATCCTTAGCCGAGAATCCCGTATAATCAAGGCCTGTTGTCTTCTCTCCGTCACTTGCGCAGATCTCAATCGAGAAATGATACTGTCCCGCAAATGCCTCGAATTCCGTTCCGTTCGAGTTGCGTGAAATCCAGGTCCACCTGTCGTATGATCCGATGGCACTCATGATCTTTACCTTCGGATAATCCTTTGCAACCACATCAAGGAACTCCTTAATACGCTCGATGAACTTATCCATATCCGGCTCTGTAACGCCCTGTCTGAACACATCCTTGCCCTGATCGGGTGCTATGTCATGACAGGGATCGTCAGATGCCGATTCTGCCGCGGCTATGCCGTCATCCACCAGCTTCTTCAAGCCTTCTTCGGTAATATCATTTCCGCTCACGGAACCCATCTTTTCCCCGAGGAATACACGTATCGAACCCGAATTGTTAAATACGGTGCGGAGCAGCTTAAATCCGCCGTTTTCAAGGTTCAGTTCCTGTTTCTCCGATTGTGAAAATGTATATGTGTATTTTTTTATGTTTTTATGTTTTATAATGCCGTCCATAAGGTCGGCAGTTGAACGCAGACTGTCCATCCTGATTCCTCCGTTTTATAATTTACCTGAGTTTGCGCTAACTTTCTGATTTATCTAAATAGTACAAGCGCAAACTCACAAGAACAAACTGCTTGCAGTTTGTTCTATCTTCCTCCGATCATTATTTTACATCTCATATGCGGGCCACCCATTCCGACTGCCATAGGCTGTTTTTTGCCGCAGAAACCGCTCGACGACCACTCAACCTCATTTGATACCATATCAACGGTCTTGAGCATCTCAAATGCAACGCCGGTTACGGTTGTATCGAGCAGAGCGCGTCCGAGCTTGCCGTTCTTGATCTCATAACCGCAGGTTACGCCGAACATGAACTCGCCGGTCAAGTCGGCCTGTCCGTTGCCCGAATCGATCAGATAATAGCCGTCATCCACCGAAGCTATGAGTTCATCTACGGTATTCTTGCCCGGAAGTATGCAGGTATTACGCATTCTGATAATTGGCTCATCGGCATATGTCCAGCCTCTTGCATTGCCTGCAGGCTGCATTCCGAATTCTGCAGCACTTTCTCTGTCGTTCATGTAACCCACAAGGATTCCGTCCTTGATCAGGACATCATCGACAGCTTTTGTTCCTTCATCATCAAGATATACGGGAAGCGGTGCAAGTCCGCCGTTATAGGTATTTGCAAAATCCACCATTGTTACAAGATCGGATGCCACTCTCTTATTGAGACTCGGGCCCGCAACACTGCCGCCGCGCACCAGATCGGCCTCTACCGTATGTCCGACTGCCTCGTGGGCAAGCATTCCGCCCATCATTCCGCCCAGGACTACAGTTTTGTAGCCTGCTTCCGCATAGACACCTTCCTTCTTGTCCATCAGCCTCTTGTAAAGCCGGTCGATCTCAGGATAGAGCTTTTCAAGGTCGGTGAAATTGTCACTGAATCCGCCGAAACCGCCGAATGCCTTGAACATTTCCACAGGAACGCCGTCCTTTGACTCGGCGTCCAGGATCACATAGAGATAGCATCTGGGGGTTACCAGATGTCCGTTGTATGCATCCGAGGTGTAAATGATCCTGTCCTGCGAATCCTCGTAATACACGATGGTTCTGCTGGTCAGATCGGGATACTTGGTTGCAACATAATTGTCCACAGTCTGGCACATTTCAATTATGACCTTCTGTTCGGTATCGACGATCTCGCGGTTTAAAGGTATCTCGCCTGTTCCCAGTGATGCCGGAAGCGCGATGTTTCTGCCTGAATGTTTCCCCAAAAACATGGCATTTTCCGTCGCGGCTTTCAGTACCTTTTCCGCTGCTTCGGGCGTGTATTCCGCTATCGATGCGAAGCCGAAGGTTCCGTTGTTGTTTACTCTCGCATTGATTCCCCTGCCTTCACTGCGAGCGTTCTGTACGAGGTTGCCCTTTAGCAGGACTACCCTGCGGGTGCGGTTTTCGTGACCGCGAAGGATTGTCTGCACCCCGTCGGCAAACAAGCCCGTCTTTGCTTTGATAATGTCTTGTAGCATTTTGTTTCCTCCCTTGTTTATTTTGCTATGTTGGCTGATTTATAAGATTGACTTAGTCACGCCGGGGTGGCGGCCGTGTGCCTGTACGCAAACACGCTCGCGCTCCGACCTGCTCGCAACGGACGCTAAGTGACCAAAGTACGGTCACTTAGCGCCGGCGGCAGGTCAGGGTTTGCGTATCATGCACACGACCTCCGCCCCGGCTGGTTATAGAAAAGTTAGGTATCTCAAAAATTTATTACCTGGTATGATTAATCAGGATTGTTCCAATAGAACAGCTGTATTCCTAATTAAATAACTAACTGATATAATTCGGGAAATGCTCCAAGACATTATCAAAGCAAAGACGGGCTTGTTTGCCGACGGGGTGCAGACAATCCTTCGCGGTCACGAAAACCGCACCCGCAGGGTAGTCCTGCTAAAGGACAACCTC
>JAGCZE010000054.1 GCA_017960415.1 Lachnospiraceae bacterium | reverse complement strand
CTTCCGGCATGATCACGCATGCGATAATATAAGCGAGAAGGCCGCTGCCTCCCATGCATGTAAGTACTGCCCAGAGAACTCTTACTACTGTAGGATCGATATTGAAATATTCTGCGATGCCTCCGCAAACGCCTGCGATCCTTCTGTCCGAAATACTTCTGTGTAATCTCTTTTCCATATCCTCACCTTTTATACCTTTCTATATTTGATAGTTTATTTCTTAACTGTGAGTACATTATAGCACCGGTCCGGAGATTATAAAAGGACTAAAAGAGCGAAATACAATATCATAATCCGCACCTGACGTACAATCAGCGTTTCTTTAAAATAACGAACGATTGCGCTCCCATGCTTAGTTTTCCATCTACAATCTTACATTCTCCGATGGAATACAATAATTCCGTTCTTTCAGGATCCAACTTACAGTCAGCGGGGATTCCGCAGCCGTAGGTACCTCCGTCAGGCGATATTTCCTGCGCTTTATCTTTCGGATTGACTGCAATCAGCAGACCGCCGCGTCTGTATACGAAAGGTGCGTCCTTGCGGCCGACTACGACCTCAAAGCTGGCGTCTGCCAGGAGATCAGTATTTTTATGGCGGATCGCCAGTATTTCCTTTACGGTATTCAGCAGTGATCCTTTTCGGGCCTGCATTTCCTCTACCGAGGGGCCCTCAGGGTCTATAGGAAGATATAGTTTATTTGCCGGTGCCTCCGAGAATCCGCAGTTTGCATTGCCCGCGGGGCTCTTCCACTGCATCGGGGTTCTGGTGCCGGTGCGGGTATATCCGCCCTCTTTTGTCGGCATTTCGGCAATATATCTCATTCCGATCTCATCGCCGTAATATATGAAAGGCACACCGGGCAGCGTAAGCAGCATAGCATAAGCTACCTTCAATTCTCTCTCATCCAGCGTATAAGCAGGGCGGGGCGTATCATGATTGCAGGTCATGAAACTGATATAGCCGTTTGCCGCTGTTGCTTCGTATTTCGGGATATAGTCCTTCAGGAAACGCTCGATATCTCCGTCTCCGTCTTTCTTAAAATAACTGTTATCGTCGCCGCCGTGCTCATAATCACGCAGCAATGTGTTGTAGCCGTTGCCCCAGTGATCCAGATAAAAATCCATGTGGAAACCGGCATTATTCAGCGATTGATAAGGATTTGACCACTCCGAAACAAGCGCTGCTTCCGGATATTGCTCATCCAGCATCTTACGGATCTTACGCCATATACTGCAGGTCGCGGATTTATCATTGTCATCATCCTTGACCAGCGAATCCGCCATATCCACTCTGAAACCGTCACAGCCGTGATCGAGCCAGAATCTCATGATATCGGCAAGCGCCTCCTGAGTGGCTAAAGGTCCTGCATCCGTATAAGACATCTGCCAGCGCTCCTTAGGCTCCTTGAAACCGTAATTCAGTGCAGGCTGGCATTTGAAAAAATTCAGCATATATGTGCCGTTTCTGTCACATTCGCCGCCGATATAAGGATGTCCAGCGATACCGGCGATCCAGAAATCGGTCCATATGTATCTGTCACTGTATTCGTTCCGCTCCGCCTGCGAGCTCTTTTTAAACCATTCATGTTCCTCGGATGTATGACCGGGCACCAGGTCCAGCAGCACATGTATCCCTTTGTCATGGGCCGTCTTAAACATCTCATACAGGTCTTCATTCGTACCGTAACGGGGCGCGACCTTTTTATAATCGCGTACATCATAGCCCGCGTCCTTAAAGGGCGAATCAAAACAGGGATTGATCCACAATGCGTTACATCCGAGCTCCTTTACGTAATCGAGCTTCTCGATAATACCCCTGATATCGCCTATACCATCCGCATTTGTATCATAAAACGATTGCGGGTAAATCTCGTAAAAAACGGCATCCTTAAGCCAATCCGGCATAATCTGGTACCTCCCTTTTAAAAACCTGTTGCAGCATCCTGACAGTTAACTGCATACTCTATCAATCATGCTGCAACAAATATTTTTTTCATCCCACATTCGTGGAATCCTTCATAAGGATCTCATAACCCATCAGACTTATCTGCGGAACAGGTCTGTTTTCGATCAATCCCAGCAGATTGCGGCAGGCTGTGGCTCCAAGCTGTTTTGCGTCAAAATGCAGGGTAGTGATCGCAGGTTTGTTCTTTTCCAAAACACTACTATTGTAGAAAGAAGCTATCTTTACATCCTCCGGAATCCTGACATCGGCATTTTTGAGCTTTTCCAACATATTGGCACATATCACGTCATCACAGCAGATAATGCAGCTGCACTTCTTTTTCAGAACATCCTGAACGACCCTGTCCATCTCCTCCTCGGAAGCATTGATAATGCTCCTTTCGGGATCGGCGGTCTCCGTGCTGCGGACTGCTGTTTTATCGTTTTCCCCGTTGTATATGCCGAGAGCTTCTTTGAATCCTCTGATCCTGTTCTGGGTCACAACATTGGACGGATCGGCGTACAGAAGCACCATTTTTCCGATCTTCTTCATCAGCAGCAGGGATGTCAGTTCCCGGCATGCCATTCTGTGATCGCTGTCCACCTGGAAAACACCGGGCTCCGATGTACTTCCCATCACTATATAAGGTATCTCTTTTTCGTTAAGAAGCGTGATAAAACGGTCTTCTTCCGCAACTCTTGTCAGGATCACGCCGTCGACCTTGTGGTTGTCCACCATTCGCTCAAGCTGTGAAGGGTTTGTTGCCGTAACCATCGCGATCATGGTCTCATATCCGAATGTGCTCGCGCTCTCGCATATACCCTTGAGGCAATTCTGAAAGAACGGCAGTTCCATGAATGCATGGTCATCGGGAACAACGATCCCGATATTGTTTGTTTTACGTCCACGTCCGTATTTTACCGAATTTCCGGGATCATCGCCGTCGTCGGTATCGTCTGCCGGGCGGAGCTTTCTGTTCAGGATGTCATCGGCGCCATGTTCTTTGATATACTGCATCACACGCGCTTTTGTTTCATTCCCGATACGCCCGTTTCCGGAAATAGCACGCGACACCGTGGTCTTGGATATTCCCAGTGCTTCAGCTATATCGCTGACGGTAATCGATTTCTCCATTCTACCAACCTCTTCTAATCATTCCGTCTTGCACAGATACAGGTCATCGACCGTTCCCCAGCCCTTGGCTGCAGTTTTTACACTTACTCCGACCGTTACAGTCCCGCCTGTAACCTGTATATTGTTGATCTTCGGATTCTTCCAGTTAACCCACCCGTCAACCAGAAAATCCTGTGTATAAACCTGATCCCCGACCTTTACATATATCTTCATATCGGGTGAGGCACCGACATCTCCGCCCTGTGCTTTCAGGCTGAAGGAATATACTCCGTCCGCAAGACCTGTAACTGTCTGCTCTGCAGTCATATTCACTTCGCTCTCGCTCCAGAAATGCAGGGACCACTCACCGGTAGCCGCATCATTCTCTTTCTTCTGATAATCCCCGCAATTGCCGCTGATCACGTACATGCTGCGGTCCTCATTCTCAAAGCTGGGATTTGCGATCAGATTGATATATTCTACCTTGACCTTGCAGCCGATGGCGGTACCGTCATCAAAATTGCCGTTAACGTAGTATTCTCCGACCTTTCCGGTATCGATGGCGGCAATATCCGATTCGTTCCACTTCACAGCCGCAGGACCGTTCTTGCTTCTGTCATTGAAATGCACATCGACCGTTTCGGGCAGCTGTAGTTCCGAATTCGGGCTGATGACAACAACCACATCATTGGCGAAATCAACCTTTAAGCTGCAGTTTGTACCGTATTTCAGGTATTTATATGTGTACAATGAGGGAAGTGCCTTCCCGTTAAAATCAAACCATGCCTGGTTGTCCCACGCGGAACCGCCGTAATAGATGCCCGCATCCTTGGGATCGTATGTCTTGGCATAGCTGGAGGCCCATCCCGAACCGTATTTCTCCCATGCCGCCTTATTGGCTGCAAGCAATGCCGTCGCATCATCCTTGTTCCAGTCAATATAATTGACCGGAACCCATGCGGGCTCCCAGTAGAATACGCCCAGGCCCTGCGCCTTTACGACCGCTTCGCATACATCGCGCACGGCATTTACCTGGCTCTGTACGGTAGCGGCATAATTCTTGTTCAGATCCTTTTCGCTGACGGAATTGCCGTTGCCGTCACCCTCTTCAAGCGTATAAGCATAGGAAGTTTCGGCAACAAAGACTTCTTTTCCGTAATCTGCGCGGATCTTATTCATGAGACTTTCAAGATTCTCGAGTGTGCCGTGCCAGAAAGGATAGTAACTTAAGCCTACCACGTCATAATCGACACTGTTGGACTTGAGTTTATTCAGCTTGTCGATGATCGCGTTGGGATTCTCGGGATTGGCGTAATGGACCGCGATTTTAATGTCTCTCCCACGGTTTGCCGATATCTCTCGGATGGCTTTCGCGCCGCCGTTCAGTATCGCGCTGATGAAGCTGTACTGCTTTTCACCGCTCATCCCGTTGTTGATCTCATTTCCGATCTGGACCATGCCAACATCCGCACCGCCATCAAGTATTGCATTCAGACTCTCGAGAGTAAACTGATAGCAGGCATCGGCTTTGTCCCATATTTCCATTCCGACCCAGGCCTTCGGACAGAACTGCTTGCCGGGATCCGCCCAGAAATCGGAATAATGATAATCCACAAGCAGCTTCATTCCGTGTTCTGCGGCTCTACGGCCTATTTCTGCGGCTGTCTTCGTATCGCAGTTGCCGCCGCCGTAGCCGTTGCCGTCCGCATCATAGGGATCGTTCCAGACCCTTACGCGGATATAATTGACTCCGGCATCGGCAAGGAGATCGAACAGGTCCTTCTCATTGCCGTTCAGGTCATAATATTTCACGCCGCTTGCCTCCTGGGCAAGTATTGTCGAAATATCGACACCGCGGTAAAAATCTTCGGTAATGCCTTCCACAGGCGCAATAAATACATCCGCATCTGCCTTTGTGTCGGCAAATGTGGGTGCCGGTACAGCCGGGATCACAACCTGGGGCCCGCCATTGCCGGTATTTGTTCCGTTGGCATCTGCCGCCCCGCTGCCGTTATTTCCGGCATTGTCGCTGTCAGAGGTTCCGTTGCCGTTTTCTCCTGCCTGACTGCCCGAACCGGTCACAGTTCCTCCATCTCCGCCCGGTGCGGCGGTCCCCGGAATAGAACCGCCGTCCGTGCCGGATTTGGTACAGGCAATTAAAGCAAATATCATCGTAATACAGATCGATATAAGGATCATTCTTTTTTTCATGTGTCTTTCCTATTCCCCGATATAAAAACCTACTCCCCGCGGATTGATCCGTGTCGTAATATCATACATCTCATATTCATCCGCGTAGTAATTTAGTATGCACAGCATAGCAGCATCAGCCCTTTACAGCGCCGCCGGTCACACCTTCAACATAATACTTCTGCAGGAACAGGAACAGTAAAGTAACAGGGATTGCTACAAGTACGCCGCCCGCGCAGAACATTGTATATTTTAAGTCTATCTGGTCCGGAGTCATCCAGGATTGCAGTCCGACTGCGACGTTCATACCGCTGGAGGTACCGAAAGCGATAAATTTTGCGAACATAAAGTCTCCCCAAGGGCCCAGGAAAGCAGTCAGTATCGTGTAAATAACGATAGGCTTGGCCAGAGGCATTATGATCTTAATGAATATCTGAAGCCTGTTCGCTCCGTCGATCTTCGCCGATTCGTCAAGAGACATCGGTATCGTATCGAAGAAGCCCTTTGAAATATAGTAACCCATACCTGATGAAGCGCAGTATACGAGGATCAGACCCGGAACAGCATGCTCCTGAGTCAGTCCGAGGTCCTTCAATACCCTGTACAGGATGATCATTCCGAGGATGCCGGGGAACAGTCCGAGTACGAGCATGAACTGCATCAGGGTCTTACGCATCTTGAAGCGGAATCTCGAGAGCGTATAGCTCATGCAGAGTACCATCAGAGGATTGATGATCGCACATGCGACTGCAATGATAAAGGTATTCTTATACCATGTAACGAAATCACTGCTGAACAGGTTCCTGTAATTGTCAAGGCCCCATTTTTCGGGAATGATATATCCAACCTGCCAGGTTCCCTCCGTCCTGAAAGACTGAAGGACGATACATACGAAGGGTGCCAGCCAGATGATGCTGATCAGCACCAGGATTATGTAGATGACAGTATTGGAGATACGTTCCTTGGCCTTCATGCCAAGCTTTTTTCTTTCTTTCTTCTCAACCGTAATATTTTCCTGTGTATTCATCATGCCATATCTCCCTCATTCTTATTCGAACCGAGCCTGTTGTAAATAGTAAGGGTTATGATCGATACTATAACAAAGATCGCGATACCTACTACCGAAGCCATATAGTACAGCGAATCCGTACCCTGGGTTATCTTGAACAGCCATGTAATGAGCAGATCCGTATGTCCGACCGAACCGGCTGCCGAAGATGCCGCGGTGTTGATAGGTCCGCCACCGGTCAACAGATAGATAACATTGAAGTTGTTCATGTTGCCTGTAAAGCTTGTAAGCAGGTACGGAGCTGTAACAAACAGCATATAAGGCATTGTGATATATCTGAACTGCTGGAAGGGATTTGCACCGTCGATCCTGGATGCCTCATACAGATCCTGAGGTATATTCATCAGGATACCCGTAGCGATCAGTACCAGATAAGGTATACCGATCCAGATATTGAGCACGATAACCAGTATCCTTGCCGACATCGGCGAACCCCAGAAATCATATGGCTGATCCAGTATATGCAGGATATTTACCAAAAGGTTGTTGATGATACCCGACTTGGCAAACATTTTCGAAACATACAAAAGCGAGATGAACTGCGGGATCGCGATGGTCATAACGAGAATCGTACGCCACATTTTCTTGAATTTGATGCCTTTTTTGTTGATCATCATAGCCACAAGAATACCGAGGATATAGTTACTGAAGGTCGCAAAGAATGCCCATACAAGTGTCCATCCGAGGATGCTCATGAATGTGGCAAAATACGAACCCGAGCCCGCATTGCCGGATGTCGTGAACATCGTCTTAAAGTTCTCGAGGCCTACCCAGTGGAACAGATTGGTGATGTATCCGTCATGGCTGCCATCGTAGTTGGTAAACGCGATCAGGATCGTGAACACCATCGGCAGGAATGTAAATACCGTGATTCCGATAGCGGGAAGCGTAAGAAGTGTCTTGTAGAATTTCTCGTCAAGGAGCTCCCGCAGATCGTCCTTTAATTTATTCACCTTCTTGCCCTGCTCGTCCTTGACCTGCGCGTCATAGGACGCCTTGATATTGAGGGCCCATGTAAAGATAAATGCCGCGATCAGGAAAAGTGACAGGATTCCGTAAAGAAGGATCTGGAATGAATTGTCGTTGTAAGTAAAAACATAAGTGTCAAAGAATGCATCATACTCCTTGGTCGGGCCCACAAGTCCGAGTGAAGGGAGCATGGAGATCCAGTAAACTCCTCTGGTGATCATATACCAGATGAAAAGTCCCTGGAAAGCAAGGAATATCAGGCCTCTCGCGATCTGAGCGCGCGCGAAGCAGCCTGTTCCCATGATCAGAGCGGAAAGCTTCGTCCAGATATCACCTTTGATAAAGGACTTCGCGAGTCCTGCTTTCTCCTCCGGTCTGTACCCCTCTGCGATACTGTTTTCAATAGTTTTTCCCATAAGTTTGATAACCTCGCTGCGCAATCTGCTTGTTTTATATATTATAGCAAAGATTTTCCGTTTTTTACAGATTTTATTTCATAAATTACATAAAAATTCAGATTTTTTTAGAAATCGAGGTTGGAACGGTTTCCCGCCCCAACCTCGTGTAAATCATTTTGGTATCCGTACCCGGAATGCGGTACGGGATATTCTGATCATTACTGCTCGAGAGTGATCATGCCTGTGGTTGAGTCAAATACGATGGTGTAGGTTCCGTCAGCTTCAACAACAAAGTTGGGTCCGCCTGCTTCGCCGTTTGTACCGTAGTTGTTATCCCAGTTATGTCCGAGACGAACCTTGAACTCTGTGCCTGCTGACATTGTAACGCCTGCAAGCTTGTAGGTGGTTCCGTCATCCTGGATCTCAAGACCGAAATCGGTATCCCAGTTGGTTCCGTTGAGGGTTCCGATAGCTGCCCATGAATGGAAGCTGGTCTTCTCAAGAGTAAGCTCTGCGGAAGAAAGATCCTCGTTTGTAACAAGCTTTACGAAGTAGTATCCGTCAGCGTCTACAACAAGGTTAGCACCGTCACGCTTTCCGTCGCCGCCGAAGTTTACATCCCAGCTAGCTCCCTGGCGAGCCTTCAGCTCGTTGCCGGCCTTAAGCTCAAGAGCCTCTGAATAGAATGTGGGAGCACCGCTCTCAGCAGTTCTGGTCATAGGGAAGTCCTGATCCCAGTTCGATCCGCAGATAGAACCGATTACAGACCATGCTTCCTTCTCATCGGAGGTCATGTTGAATACTGCGTTGCAGTCATCATAGTACTTCTGAAGAACAGCCTTAAGGGAAGCATCGCTGTTGTCGCCTGCATCTGCAAGCTCCTTGATGCCTGCGCCGATAGCCTTGGAGATATCCCACCAAGAACCGTGTACGTTGCCCTGAGGCTTAGCGAAAGGAGACTGATCAGCAAGAGCCTTAAGACCTACGTTGGACTTAACAGCGTCATTCTGCTGAGCAACCTTGTTCGAAGGACCCCACTCAAGAGCTTCGAATCTCTGGAGCTGGCACTCTTCGCTGGAGAGGTACTGAGCGAGCTTGGAAAGGCAAGCTGCCTTAGCTACGTCTGTCTGAGGCTTAACGCCGATGATCTTTGAACCGCAGAAGGAACCGATCTGGTAAACCTTACCGTCTACGGTGTAGGTAGGCATCTTAGCTGCGCCAAGGTTGTCGCCTAAGATCTCCTTAGCCTGTGCATTCCACCAAGGTCCTGCTACAAGTACTGCACAAGGGATAGCTGCTTCGAACTCGGAAACCTGATCGGAATCAACCCAAACGTCCGAAGAGATGATCTGGTAAAGACCCTTTGCTGCGATAAGACCGTTGTCGGAATTAAATGTATCGTTGATCGAAATGAAGTTACCGTCGTCATCGGTTACCCATGTGCTGTCACACCCTGTTCCGAAGAACCAGCCTGCAAGATACCAGCCGTTGCCGCCGATAGGGCAAGCGAAGGTCTTGCCTGCAGCCTTACAAGCATCAAGGATGCCCTGTACGGTCTGTGCCTGCTCGTCAGAAACGTATCTCTTATCGTAGAAAATGTAGTAACCGTTATCAGAGGTGATCGGATATCCGTAAAGAGCGTCACCTGCTGCAACCGCTGCAACTGCACCCTCGTCGTTGTTCTCACGAACGAAGTTTGCTGCTGCATCGCCGAGCTGTGAAACAGCGCCGGCCATGATAAGTCTGGAGAGCTGATCCTGTGCGAAGTTGAACATATCTGCACCGGCCTCAACGTCGGTGATCATCTGTGTAGCCGCATCCGCCTCGGAAACTGCCTCGATGGTAGCTGTAAGAGTAATGTTGTCGGTGTTGGTTGCGTTGAAAGCTTCGATCTGAGATCTGGTAAGCTCAACTGCTGCTTCGGGAACCCATACGGTGATGTCGTACTTGTATCCGTCAGCCTTAGCCGAACCGCTGTTAGAATTGCCGCTGTTGCTTGAGTTGCCGCTGTTGCTTGAACCGCTGTTGGTCTGGCCGCCATTGTTGTCGCCCGTGTTGGTCTTCTTTGCACAGCCTGCAAGAGCAAGTACCATTACGAGTGCCATTACAAGAGCCAGAACTCTAGTAATTTTCTTCATAAAAAACATCCTCCTGATATAATATCTATGATATCGCCCGCAATCGGAAAAACCGACTGGAAACGTTACCAGCGATCAAATTGTACAAATAAATCGGTTATTAGTCAAGTGTTTTTTGCAAAAAATCACAAAAGACGTCAAAATAATACATTTTGGCAGAAACGTTACCGGAATCGTTTTCAGTCGGTTACCGAATTTAACAGCGCATCGTCGATCTTACCCCATGCTCCGTTTCCGGTTCCCGCTGCCTGAACATAAATGCCGACTGCCAGTTCGGAGGCCCCGTCATATTCAAATGAACGGATCAGCTCCGTATCCCAGTTGCCGTACGAGGTGATCGCCATCGGCTGTTTCTGCACGATCTCGCCGTTGATCTTTACATAGAGATAAATGTCCGTCTCGCCGCAGTCGCCGCCCATGATAGACATTCCGAACTTATACTTTCCTGCCGGAAGTCCATCGACCTTCTGTTCCATCGTGAACTTGACGGAACTCGTCTTCGAGCTCCAGAAATGCATGTGGTAATCGCCGGTCAGCGAATCCGTGGGCTTATTCTCAATGTAGAGCTCATCTGCTCCGCCCAGATCGGTAACTTCCCATTTTCCGAGATTACCCGTCTCAAAGCTGTAATCGTCGATAAAATTGAACTCGATCATGTTCACGTAGCAATGCGCGGTCATGCCGTCCGCTTCGCCCGT
>JAGCZE010000053.1 GCA_017960415.1 Lachnospiraceae bacterium | reverse complement strand
TTCAGGGATATTATTATGACAAGCCGCTGGCAAAGGAGATCATGCAGCAGAGGCTGATCAGCAAGGCGTATGAGGATTGAAACGAAGAATCTGCGCAGCAAAGGCTGACCGGCAAGGCGTATGAATACGGAGGGATATTTTGAAAGAGGACAAAAGAAAAGGAAAAGGAAAAGGGGAAGTCGGATACATATCATTTATGAAAAAGCGCGAACTCCTCTTTTCCCTGGGATTATTTCTGATCGCAGCCGCCGTCTTTGTGGCGGGGCTTGCGCTCAATAATTGGAATAAAGGCAATGTATTTACCATAGCAGCCGCAGTGCTGATAATACCTATGGCCAGATTTCTGACCCAGTTTATCCTGCTGCTGCCGTTTAAGTCCGTATCGCCCGAACTGGCTTCGGAGGTTGAACGGATCGCGACGGGAGGCAGCATTATTTATGCCGACAATGTGATCGCTTCGACAGAAAAGGCAATGCAGCTGTCATTTATCGTGATCACCTCCAATAAGGTGCTCTGTTATACGGGCAGGGAAAAAGAGAACGCTCTGAAATGCCAGGAATACCTGCGTGATATAGTAAAGCGGAGAGGATATGATTTTACCGTAACCGTAACCGATGACAGGCAGAAATTCATGAATCTGCTCAAAGGCAGCGACAGCGCGGCAGCCATCGAATTTGAAAATGAAGAGGCCAGAAAACATTTTGACGATACCAGAGCCGGCCTGTGCAAGGAACTCGAGAGCATTATGGTATAGTCGTGAACGGCTTCGGTGCATGGTTTCGGCTGTGTAACCGCGTTCTGTATAAATATGATTATTACAAATGAGGTTGATACTTGAAACAATTTACGATCGGAAAAAACGAGGACGGGAAAAGACTTGACGCTGTGGCCTCCCTTATCATCCCGAAAGCGGGTAAAGGCTTTATTTACAAGATGCTCCGCAAGAAGAATATCGTGCTGAATGAGAAAAAAGCCGACGGAAACGAGCGGGTCAAAACCGGTGATGTCATAAAGTTGTACCTGTCTGACGAGACTTTTGAAGGATTCGGCGGAGTTGTGCAGAGTGAAGGGGCGACACCGGATCCCCATTTCAAAAAAATGATAATATACGAAGATGACGATATCATGCTGATAGACAAGCCTGCCGGGATGCTCTCGCAGAAGGCCGAAGCCGCAGATGTTTCGGTAAATGAGCTGATGATCGGATATCTGCTTGAGGAAGGCAAAATCAGCGAAGAAGGGCTTAAAACCTTTAAGCCTTCGGTATGCAACAGGCTTGATCGGAACACTTCGGGCATGATTTGTGCCGGGATCAGCCTGAAAGGGACCAGGGAGCTGACCAGACTGATCCGCGACAGGCTGGCCGGGAAATATTATCTGTGCATTGTGTGCGGTGAGGTTGCCCGGAAAAAAGTTCATCTGCGTTCTTATCTGAGCAAGGATGAGAAGAATAACAAAGTGAAGGTCAGCAATACCGGGTTTGAGGGCTCTGTGCCTGTTGAGATCGAATATTGCGCGGTTAAGAGCCAAGACGGCTTTTCTCTTCTGAAGGTCAGGCTGATCACCGGAAAGAGCCATCAGATCAGGGCACAGCTTGCTTCGGCAGGATTTCCGATAGCAGGAGATATTAAATACGGAAACAGACAGGCCAATGATATGCTGAAGAAAAAATACAGGGTAAACAGACAGCTGCTTACGGCTTACAGCTTTGTTTTCCCGGAAGAAACAGAACTGGAAAAGGTACGGGGCAGGGAATTTCATGCGGAATTGCCTGAGGATTTCTTTATACATCCATAGGGGAGAATAACATCATGGCGATATGGAATTCAAGAGGTTTGAGAGGTTCGGGCCTTGAAGAGGAGATCAACCTTACAAACGAAAGATACCGCGATGCGGGACTGGCGCTTGTTCAGAAGATCCCGACCCCGATCACGCCTATTGAGATGGATAAGGAACACGGACATATCACTCTTGCCTACTTTGAGCAAAAGAGTACGGTCGACTATATAGGTGCGGTTCAGGGCATTCCGGTGTGCTTCGATGCCAAAGAGTGCCAGACTGCGACATTTGCGCTTCAAAACGTTCACGAACACCAGATCAAATTTATGGAAGACTTCGAAAAACAGGACGGGATCGCATTTTTGATCATTTATTTTAAGAAACTGGGCAAATACTATTATCTGCGTTTTAAGGATCTGAATGCTTTCTGGCAGCGCTCGGTTTCGGGCGGAAGGAGGAGCTTTCGTACCGATGAACTTGATGAGGGCTATTTTTTTACGCATAAAGGTACTTTTTTTGTGCCTTATCTGGAAATGATACAGAAGGACCTTGAGACAAGGGAGTAAATGAATTCCAGCCTGGCATTTATATTTTAGCTTGACAAATCAGTTCACGGAATGTAATATTATTTTATTCTGCTAATTTGGTAGCATGGTAGCAGAGTAACGCGTCAGAGCGTTAAAGCGTTTTGGGTATCACCAAATACAGCACGGAATGCAGCCCGGATCACCGTTTCTGCATTCACTGCATGGAGGTTTATTTATGAAATATGACAGGATATTGCACCCCCCCGAGGGGGTGAGAGACATATACGGAGAGGAATGTGCCAGAAAGCATGTTTTGGAGACCGCTCTTCACGCGAAGATGAAGCTGTACGGGTTTGAGGATATTCAGACTCCGACGCTTGAATATTTTGATGTATTCAGCGAGGAACGCGGTACCTTTGCGGCCAAGGATATGTACAAGCTCTTTGACAGGGAAGGAAACACGCTTGTACTGCGGCCCGATATCACGCCTTCGATCGCAAGATGCGTGGCCAAGTATTACAAGGATGACCGGTCGTCCCACAGATTGTGCTATACAGGCAATGTTTTTGTCAACAGCAGTGAGCATCAGGGAAAAGCCAAGGAGATAACCCAGATGGGCGCAGAGCTGACCGGTGACGGCTCTGTGGTTGCGGATGCGGAGATGCTTGCGCTCACGGTGGAATGCCTGCTGGCTTCGGGACTGACCGAGTTCCAGGTTGAAGTCGGTCAGGTCGGTTTTTTCAGGGCTGTTGTGGAAGAAGCGGGTATCCGTGATGATGAGCTCGAAGAAATGATGCTTCTGATCAATGAAAAGAATGCGTTCGGTCTCGAGGATTTTCTAGACAGGGTTGAGCTGAAAGCTGATCTTAAGGGCATATTTGCGAAGCTGCCCACGATGTTCGGAAGCGTTGACAAGCTTTCGGAATTCAAAGGCATGACAGGCAATAAGGCTGCTGTAGCAGCTATCGGGCGTCTTGAGCAGATTTATGAACTGATGAAGCTCTACGGTTATGAGAAATATATCAGCTTCGATCTCGGAATGCTCAGCCAGTTCGGTTATTATTCCGGAATCATTTTCAATGCCTACACGTACGAGATCGGTGATTCGCTGATCTCGGGCGGACGCTATGACAAACTGGTAGGTCAGTTCGGATGCGACGTTCCGGCAGTCGGAATGGCTGTATTCGTCGA
>JAGCZE010000052.1 GCA_017960415.1 Lachnospiraceae bacterium | reverse complement strand
CCTGCAGGAAACGGAAGCAGTATGACCGGTTCGTCAGACGCTACCGGAGGTTACTCAAATGCAGTATCAGCACCTGTGATCAAGTCATCAATTGATTACCCGGATTGGAAATGCAGTGTTTGCGGCAAAATGGTAACCGGTCATCGTAATTACTGTAATTACTGTGGAAACGGATTGCGAAGCGAGGCACTTAAGAAGATGGAAGAAGAGAAGGCAAAGGGCAATATCGCTATACCAACTAAGGTTACGGGCAATGGTAGCGCAGGATTATGGACTTGCAAGAAGTGCGGAAACAAAAACCCCGGCTCCGTCGAAGTGTGTCACAGCTGTGGAGCAATAAGAGAGAACTGATTTAGAGGAGGACGACAGTAATGGCTGGGATTTATCATAAGTATTCAGTTACACAAAGTGGCAGCTTATCGCTGGGATACGTGTGTTCAAAATGCGGAAAAAAACAGATCATAAATGCTTCAATACAAGGTTTTTCTTCAACAAATGACAGAGGTTTTGTGACTAAAAACGGTGTTGATAGAAGAATTGAAAGAGCTAAATCAGATGCATTGACAGATCTTGATGCCCAGATGGAAAAAGCCAAACAGGGTATTGCACGGAACGATTATCGATCTCTTAATCTCAATCATGCATGTGAAAGCTGCGGTCATAGGGAAATGTGGTCAAACATGTATAGCGCTGTACTTTTATTTGCAATGCTTGCTGTGATCATCATTGAGGTAGGTGTGCTGTTTGTGATCATTTTCGGAAAACACTCTTTTGCCTGGCTGTTGCCGGGAATTGCAGCATTTGCTTGCGTTTTTTTACTGTATCATCTTCTTGCGGCCCGTAAGAATCGATTAGTGCAGAAAATTCCTAAGGAAAAGCTCCCAAGACTGATCACTGACGAAAAAATGCTACGCTACTATACAATGTCAGACGAGGAGTTACAGGAAATAGAAAAGATATCTTCTGCCAACAGGGAAGTGATTGACATTAACGGAGTATCAACTTCGGTTATCAAGTCGTCTATTAATTATCCGGATTGGATATGCAAAAACTGTGGAGAGACAGTGACAGGATATCACAGCTATTGTACTTACTGTGGGAAGGGACTGAGAAGTGAGGCATTAGCTGAACTCAACAAAAACGATGGTATAACTTCGCCAAAAGATCTGACATAACAGAAATAAAACAAGCTGTGTGAATCACCGTGAAATGCCCCCTACCGACTCACGCAAAATATTTTATCATTTACACAATGCCCCTTTGTTTTTCCGCTCTCTTGTGGTATATTATCAATGTAACAAATAATTAACAAGTTGCCCGGCGGAATGCCGGGAGGAGGATTGTTATGAAATGCCCTAATTGCGGAGCGGAGATCACCGGAAGATTCTGTGCGTACTGCGGAAGTGAAGCTCCTTCGCAGCCGGTGAATATCGTTAACAACTTTTACGGAGAGAGCAACCTGAACCAGGGGAATGCAAACAGGAGCATTGGTTGCCCGAACTGCGGAAATAATAATGTTACGTTCAGACGCGAACAGAACGGCCTGAACGGATACAGAACAGTCGGCATGTGCAACTATTTCGGAAATACCTGGGTAACGGCTCAGGATCAAGGCATCTTTTCACAGGGACCGGCCTACAACACCTACAATTATAACAACACATATCCTTACAGCCGGCAGGCTGACAGCAATCTTTCCGACAAGAGCAGGTGGATCGCGCTGATACTGCTCCTGCTGCTCGGAGTTTTCGGTGCGCATTACTTCTATGCAGGAAGGATCGGCATGGGCATCGTGTATATGCTTACCTTTGGATTCTGGGGGATCGGATATGTTGTTGATATCATCCGCATACTCCTTGGAGTCTTCAAAGATGCAAACGGAAGGTATATGCGGTAGCGACGCCCGCGAATGATTTCCTGCCAACAATTGTTTTACTTTGCAGATGCGGCAATGAGGCTGCTCACTTTTCGAAGTGGGCAGCCTTTGTTATTGACACTTTCGCTGTTTGTGGTATATTTATACTGAATAAGTGTAAACGGTACATCATCAGTACCCCGAGAAATATTAACCACCTGAAGGTGGCGTAGTGTTTTTCTTCCTGCAATCATCCGGAAGAAATTCAGACCATGGAAGCAACTTCTCGCAAAAATCAAGATTCTTGTCATCCATGTGGTTTGGTATCTCACTCAACAGGTAGTTCATATATCCGTAAACGTTCAGGTTATTAGCCTTAGCCGTTTCTACAAGGCTGTATATGACAGCGCTGGCCTTTGCGCCGGATATGGTATCGATCATAACGAAGTTCTTCTTGCCGATACAGAAGCTGCGGATAGCTCTTTCTGCGCTGTTGTTATCAAGCGGGACAAGCGGATCATCAAGAAATACCTTCAGATACTTTTCCTGATTAAGCGAGTACGAAATACCGTTCCCTGTCTTGTTCTTAGACGAGACAACACCTGCGTGTTTATGACACCATGCGAAATAAGCCTCCACCAGAGGCTTGACGGCTGCCTGCCGTTTTATCAGCCGTTCATCCGGAGGAAGATCCTTTAAGGCATTATCGGCATTGTATATGGCCTGAATCATCGCCAGGGCCTTGTAAGCAAGGCTTCCTTTGCGTGCTCCCTGCGGCAATGCCTTAAGCGCCTCATCGTATCGGCGTCTCGCATGTGCGAAACATCCAGCTATTTTCAAGTCTTCACGTTCTTTTTCAATCGTGTGATAGACCTGATAGCCATCCGTTACGCATACTCCTGTGAAATCCTTTAGGAATTCACGAGGATGGCTCGCATTACGGGTACGCTGGTACTCGTAAAGGACGATGGGGTGTTCATGGTATTGACCGGTTCTGTACACCCACATATAGCTCTTCGAACCGGCAGGCCGTCCGTCCTTGTTTACAAGGACCGGTGTTTCATCAGCATGAAGGATATGGTATTCATACATCCTCTTGTGGAGATAATCATAAAGGATCGAAAGATATCTTTCCGAGATCTGAATCGTCCACCTTGCCAGTTCCTGGCGCGATATATCGATTCCGTTCGCCTGAAGTTGCTTTTCAATGCGATAGTACGGAACGGCATTAACAAACTTTGCATTTACGACTCCGGCTTCCAGAGACGGAGAAACAAGAGAATTTCTTGTAAGATAAGCAGGAAATTTCGCTTCAACCATCCGGTCGCTTTTCTTGCCTGAATAAACGCCGATATGTATCTCTTCAATGCCTATCTGCGCAGGGATAAAACAATAGCGCTTAAGGATTTTGTCAGGAAGTTTTTTGTAACCCTCTTCCCCGAATTCTTTGGCAAGCTCATCGTCGGACATGTAAAACTCAGAGGTCTTAACAACCTTAAGGTTTGATACGATTTCCTCTTTCCTACCCTTGGGTCGTTTGGTCTTGACTGACGGAGCAAGGTTTTCAGCCGCTTCTTCGTCACATATGGCTACTGCATCGTTAAAGAATGCAATAGAACCGACAACCTCACAGAAAGAGATCTGTCCGTCGGTCTCAAAGCTTTCGGAAGAACGCCCAAAACGGCGGCGGTTTGCATCCGCAACCTCTTCCATAAACTTCTGGAGCGTATCATCAAGTCTTTTGATCTGCTCCTGCTGTGTCAGAACGAGCTTTACAAGTTCAGCCTGATCGAGTTTATTAAGTTGTTCCTCTGATAACTGATTCATACAACAGACCCTTTCATTTGAGTCTATTGTAGCACAAAGTCAGTATTTTGGCTAATCTGCCGATTTGGGACTTTCGTCAAAATGCCTATGGATGAGGCATCGTCAAAGGCGCACAGCGAGCCCGGTAATTTAGCCTTGTTTTCAGGAACAATTGTATTAACAGACCGGTTTTAAAGCCTGCACGAGTTTTAAAACACCTTCGGTGTATTTGCTTAAAAGCATCGTTCACACTGACAGGCAGACTGTCTGGGCACTTGAAAAATCTACGTTTTGCACAAAAAGTTTATGCTATTTCACTTGGTGGAACGATTTCCCTGATAGGGTGTTTTGCAATGATCTCAAAGCCTTCCATTAGAAGCCTGTACTGGTCATGTGTAATGTGGAGAGCTTCATCTGCGGAACGCGGCCAGTTAAAAGCGCCAATATCCAGCCGCTTATACAAGAGCAGAAACCCATCGCCTTCCCACAGAAGGCCTTTGATCCGGTCTGTACGCTTACCGCAGAACAGGAACAATACATTCTTCTCATAGGGATCAAGCTTGAACTTGAAACGGATGATCGAAGCCAGGCTTTCAATACCGCGACGCATATCCGTATATCCGCAAGCTACGATAACCTTAGAAAACCCGGAAGCATCATTCAACATGTGAGACCACCTCCAAAAGTTTTCGGAGCAGCGAGCCCGGTGTTGAACCGTTCACTGAGATCGTCATTGAACCAATACGGATGGTGGCTTCGGTTATAAAAGCGGAAGTGGTATTATCTGTCCCAGCCGGAGCAGGAAGTTGGGCAGCTTCTTGTAATTCAACAAACTCAAGGCCGGATGTTTTTATAGCCGCAACCCGGACTTTACGCAGCCAGTAGTAATAAGCATCTCGTGAAATACTGTTTTGCTTACAAAAGTCATTAATCGTTAAGCCACTTTCTGCCCGGTCCTTTATAATCTTGGTCCACTGGGCTAAGCGAAGTTTACCGGTTGCGTTTTTAGCAAGGTTGCT
>JAGCZE010000051.1 GCA_017960415.1 Lachnospiraceae bacterium | reverse complement strand
GAATCTTACAAAAGACAGGATAGAAATGAGCCCCAAGGGCAGAAATTCCAATGAATTATCGGTTGAAGAATTTGAAAATAACTATGACAACTTCTTCGATATGATATTTGAGATCGCGGCAACGGACATATCCGGGCTTACCGGGTATGGAGAATTCGATGAGAATAACAAAGCCCCTTATGCAACTTTCAGGGAATTCGTTCTCGAAACATTCAATGAAGAGCAGGAAGGCTACTGGCACAACTGGACGCAGATGTTCGGGACTACATTTCTGAAAAAAGACTATTTCGATTCGATATATGCGAAAATCATGCAGTATGCAGACTTTTGCGAAGGCCAAAGATACCTTGCCAACAATAACACATTTTTCTGCAATATGCTGATGGACGATGCCGGAAAGACATATTGTGCAGACTGGGGACGTGCGGGGATCATGGATTTCCTGATGGATTTTGCCATTCTCGATCTGAACAAGCCGTATCTGCTGGTTCCGGAAAAGCTGTACGAATATGCAAAGAAGAAAAACATCGAAATAGAGAATTACAGGGAACGTTTTCTGTGTATGGCGTATTTTAAAGGCTTACACACGCTTATGTGGCACGCTTCGATCGACGATCTTGAGTCCAGCGAATCGATCACGGTATCGCTCAACGCGCTTGAGGATCGCATGAACAAATTACCACAGTAAGCAGCAAAACTTTCTAAACTGTTTATTGACTGTGCTTTTAAAAACAGACAACCACCATTTTGATATAATCCATGGAGGTCAGAAACTTGGAAAATGCAAAGGATATTCTCCCCGCAAGCCTTTTGGCGGAGGTTCAAAAATACGCAGAGGGAAAAACATTATATATTCCAAAACGTACCAAAACAAAGGGCTGGGGAGAAGCCTCCGGTTACCGTGAAAAGCTCAGTAAGCGAAACACCTTGATCTGTACCCGTTATTCGACGGGTGCCTCGATCATGGAGATAGCCGAAGAGTTTTTCCTTTCGCCGGAGACCGTAAAAAAGATCGTATACGGTAAAAAAATAAACCTTCCGGAATACTCCCCCACCGTTTTCTCTGCCGAGCAGTACTCAAATGCCGGTTTGGGAGAAGAATGGGTTCGTATCTATCTTGCATCATTGGATCAGGAAATGCCTGACAACACAGAGTACTTTTTATCGGAACTGGTGCGCATACCCCTTCGTTTGATCGAAAATGAGGAAGATGTTGTGACCTCCGCGGTATGCAGCAATATGCCAAGTCCTGTTAAGGATACCGATACGAATCGTGTTGATCACTTTACAGTTAATCCGGATAACCATACTGTAATAGATTCCATGGATATTATAGGAACGGCTGAGAAGAACAGCAGCATCCCCGACGTTCCCCTGATTGTCCGTTTTAACGGACACCGCTTCAAGGTACTGTGCCGTAGGGAACACCTCGATTCTTTGCGAATGGAGAAAAAGAACTCTCATTATGCCTTTATTTTTGTCAATAATCAAGAATATAGCTATTATCTGAGTAATTTCGGAAAGCAGTTTCAGAGGTAGCGGAACTTAAAACTTCACTTTGAAGCATAACCCCGTCCCCCTGTTTCTTTTTTCTGTGAAATGTGGTATAATATATTTTCCGGGTTTGGACCTGAAATAATGATACCCAGGAGGGACTTACAATGGCATCTTCCGCACCGATCGGCGCATTTGATTCGGGAATGGGCGGCCTGACCGTCGTAAAGGAGCTCATGCAACAGCTTCCCAATGAACAGATAATTTATTACGGCGATACAGCACGTGTGCCTTACGGCGACAAATCCAAGGAGACCATCCTGACCTATGCCCGCCAGATCATGAATTTCCTCGTAGATCAGGGCGTAAAGGCAATAATCGTAGCCTGCAATACCGTCAGCGCGGTGGCTCTTGAGGACCTTAAAAATGAATTCGATATACCGGTCATCGGCGTTGTAAAGCCCGGTGCAAAGGCTGCCGCAGAAACCACGCGGAACAACCGCATTGGCGTTATCGCCACCCGTGCTACCATCAATTCCGGAATTTACAAGGAATTCCTGTGCCGTACCGATCCGAATATATCCGTTTTCCAGAAGGCGTGTCCGCTATTTGTTCCTCTCGTTGAAGAAGGCTGGGTAAATGATGAGATCACAGACCTCATAATCCACCGCTACCTCGACGATATGCTAAAGAACGACATAGATTCCCTCGTGCTGGGATGTACACACTATCCGCTGCTCCGTGACAGGATACAGATGGCTGTCGGCGACGGTATCAACCTTGTCAATCCGGCATTCGAAAGCTCCCGCGAGTTTAAATACGTCCTCGAAGAGAACGGACTGCTGAACGAACCGGCAATAACTTCACATAATGCAGAAAGCGGCAATCCTGCAAGCTGCTCCAACAGCACAGAAACCTGCAACTCTTCGAAAACAGATGCAGCAGATAAAAAAGAGGCTTCCGGCTTCTTACAGAGCCATCCTCACAAATTCTATGTAAGTGACGGCGCCGCACGTTTCGCTGAATTTGCCGGAAGGATACTGGATAAATACACGGTATCCCCGGACATGGTAACTGTGCATACTTTTGACTGAAGGAAGAAAAAACACCTTAGTATAATTAATCACACCTCATCCGTCACGCCTTCGGCGTGCCACCTTCCCCTCAAGGGGAAGGCAATGTCGGAAATACATTTCGTTATAATGAATATAACAATCCAGGAGCGTCATCATGCCCGCATACAATCTCAGGATCAGCACCACCCAGTTTGATGTCAGCGAAGAACCGATAGTGGAGGAGGCATCCGCCTCATTCCGGATCGTCAACGGTACCCGCTACATTTCCTATGTCCTGCCGGCAACGGACGAAACTCCCGGTGTATCCACGATCATCCGGATAAACGAAAAAAGCCTCGAGATCCGCCGCAGCGGCGGCATCCGCGGGAAAGTAACATACTCTCTCGGCGGAACCGCCACTTCGGAACTGGACCTGGGCTTTTATAGTCTAACGATCACAAACGAAACCGATCATCTTGCCATTTTTGAAATCGAAGGGAACCTCGCAGTCAACATTAAATATAAGCTTTTTATCAATGATGAGTTTATTTCTAACTGTAAAACGCAGCTGTTGTTGACACAACTAGCATAATTCAGGTATTTCTGCACTATTCGCTTATCATCTATACAAAGGGGCTGTCGCACAAAACAAAAGCCTTGGAACCAGATTCAAAAACGATTTCGCCACGCGGAATCGTTTTTGAATCTGTTTCCAAGACATTATTTGGGGGCGACAGCCCCGTATATTTCTAAAATCGACTTACAGCGTAAAATTCCTTACCGTATCGTTGAGCGCATCGGAAATGCTCTGCTGCTTCTCGGACATATCGGCTACTGCGGACACATGCCCGGATACAACCTCCACGGAATCCAGGATCTGCCTGCTGATATCGGTGGTTTCCGTAGTAGCGTCCGCAATATCCTGGATCGCGATCGTAACCTCACCGATAATAGTCTTGATATTATCAGCCATTGACGAAATATTGCCGCTGTTCTCCTTGAAGCTCTGGGCATCTTTTCCGTACTGATCGGCAACATCAACGAAATTGCGATAGTCCGGCGTAACCGTATTCTGCAGGAAATCAAGCAGGCCCTTTGCGGCACCCATAAGGTTCGTAAATGCCTTCTGAACATCTGCGATAGTGCTCTGGATCTCGCTGACCGCCTGAGAAGTGCTGTTTGCAAGGCTTCCGATCTCATTGGCAACAACTGCGAATCCGCGGCCTGCCTCACCGGCACGTGCCGACTCAATCGAAGCATTCAGCGAGAGCAGATTGATCTGTCCGGCGATATTTGAGATAACATCGGCAAGTGAGCTTACGTTATCGACAACCTTCGCACCTTCCATACTCTTCTGCAGCTCTTTTTCATACTTCTCGGTAAGACCCTTGGCGGTTTCGAAGGACTGCCTTGACTGTTCCGCAACCTTCGATGCACGGGCCTGGATCTCATTGCTCATGCTCATGGAGTTCTCGGTCTCAGCCGTAAGCAGCGTAACATTCGACAGAACCTCTTCAGACGAAGCATTAACCTCTTCGGTAGCAGAGCTGGTCGTGGACATCTCGTCTGTAACCTTGCCGGTCATGGTCTTGATATCTTCAAACTGATTCTCAAGATCCCTTGAAGCATCCCCGAGCTTCGAAGCTGATTCATCGATAGACGTCGCATATCCTGCAATACCACTGATGATACTCTTATTATTCCGGTACATCTCGTTGAGCGCATTACCCATAACACCGATCTCGTCAACAGATGTAACCTTCAGCTGTTCGACGGTGAAATTACCCTTGGCTAGCTCTCCGGTAAAGTCTTTGACCATGATCGTCTTCTTCGAAACATCTCTGATGATCACAAATATTACGATCACATCAACCAATATCGCGATGACCGATACAAGAAGCGTAAGCTTCATCATCTTGCTTGTGCTGGCAAATATCTCACTCTCAAGAATATGTATGAAGAATTTCCAGCCTGTGGTCGTTACGGTCGTATAATATACCTGTTCCGCACCGGAATCGGACTTGTAGGAGCTGATGCCTTCTTTATTTGCCATGATCTCCTTGCCCGATGCCACGATCGAAGCATTCTTGTCCTCGGAGATCTTTACAGCCTTCGAAATATAATCATCGGAAACTCCCGCCAGATAAATACCGGTGCTGTCAAGCATAACCGCCCTGCCGCTGTCTCCGACCTTGATCTCATCGATCATGTCCGTAATTGACGAAAGCTCGATATCTACGGTTACACAGCCGATATACAGGCCGTTTTTCATGATAGGGGTCGAGCAGGTGCTCATGATCAGACCCGACACCTCATCATAATAAGGGTCGGTTATCATAGTAGCCTTGGAATTCTTTGCATTTGTATAATATTCCTGATTAAAATAATCATAATCGGAATTACTGTATTCATAGGTGGTTACAATATTTCCGCCATCCTTGTAAATATACGGACCGAAATACTGCATATCTGCGCTGAAGGCATACGGTTCGAACCACAGACCGCTTCCCAAAACCATTTCATCGGAGGCAATAACCTTCGAGAGCATGATCTCATAGCCCTCGGCCGGGGTATTCTCATAACCGCCGACAACCATCTCCGCGATCGTAACAGCCATCGTGGAAATACCTTTCAGCTTTTCCTCTATGCTGTGCTCTGCGGCAGACAGCTCCGCATTCATTCTTGAATTGACTTGTTCTGTTATGATCTTTCTGCTGGTGGAAATACTGATGTAGCTCAGAAGGAACATTGAAATGATGAGAACCGGAACAGTGAACGTAAACATTCGTGTGCTGATCTTTTTAAATCCCATATATTCGCCTCCTTTTTTTGGGGGTTAACAGATAGCTAATTTTACCACAAAAATGCCTTTTCGTCAATCTGTCTGCACAGAATAAAAGCTTCCACGAATCATCTTCATGGAAGCTTTTGTTAATTATTCTATTTTGCTCAGATTCTGTGTATCCTGATCCTCTCAAGCACGATTCCGGGTTCGCAGAAACCGAATCTTACTTTTGTCTCACCTTTCTTCAGCTGAACCTTGTGAGTCATGACCCTCTCGCGCAGTACAGCGGCCTTTGTCCATTCGCGGCAGGAGTTTTCACCGCCCTTATAATCGGCGGAAACCGAGGGGAAATACTCCATCGGAGCATCGCCCACTGCGAATCCGTAATGAAGCAGGCTGCCCCTTACAGGCGGATTCTCGGGGGCAAGATGCAGTGCGACCTCATATTCTCCGTCTTCTTCGCAAATGAAGCTGTATTCGGTAACAGGCTCCGTTCCCCTCTCATAGGTCTTTGTTACAGGAAGTGCCTTAACAGCGGTCCCGTTCCTTCCGTAATCGTCCAGAACAAGGATATCCGAGCCTTCGGGCGCTTCCTTGGTACTGAATCTGTCAGCGGGAATATCAAATCCGAACAGGCCGGTACGGAATGCCTTGCCGGCATCTTCCGCGGCGGCTGCCCTTACTTCCACCTCGACTGCGGTTCCTTCCGACCCGGTGATCCTGAATATAAGACTTATAGCATTTTTCTCATTTCCCGAAACATTACCGCTGCTATCTGCAGCTCCGTCTTTGGCACCTGTATTGACCCTGCCGCGCATCTCTTTCTCAAACGCATCCCTGTCAAATATCAGCCTGATATCCTGCTCATTTTCGATACTGCCCTCTATCACGGTCTCGCCGCGGGTATCAAAATACTCGTCCCTGAGCCCCTGATCGGGCTTGAATCTCTCTTCGCCCTGCTTCAGGGCGGCCTTCATACTGCCTCCGACAGGCTCGACCTTAAGCCATTTGCACTCCGGTATGATTATCTTCGTTCCGACCTCTCCCACACCGACATTACAAAGCGAAAGAAAGGTCTCCTTATTACCCGGATAGCGGAAATCATCAACAATCAGGCGCATCGGAGCACCGTAAACCTTGTCATAAATGCGCTCGCTGTAAGGGCCCACAACCTGCAGTCTCGGCTTATCAACCGGGATCACGCGCGCAATAACGGGATATCTGCATCCGTCATCATTCCACTTCGTAAATCCGATATGGGCCTCAAGCTCCATGCCCTTCCATTTGCCGCCCTTAAAGGCCGCAAATTCCTCATTCAGCTCCTTATTCATGCGAATGCAGGCTTCAACCCGGTCGGCATAATCATTGGCTGCCTTGCGGTTCTCACGTGCATACATATGGTTAAGTCCCGCAAATATATTGAGCCTGATGTGATTTATCATTGCCTTCGCAGGGAAATAGATCAGGCTGTAATATGCCGCAAGAGCAGAGTTTTCCGCTTCCAGTGCCAAAATATCCTTACCTGTCCCGGTTAGTGTTCCTGCCTTCTTTGCTTCGGATTCAGATGCACCTCCTGCCCTGTATTTATCAGATTTACCAAACTTTTCTGTACTATACCTTCCGGTACCGCCAGCATTTGATTCAGCGGCCCGTTTGATCTCTTCTGCCTCGATCACCTCATACAGCTGCTCGGCTGCTGCTTCAAGTATATCAACTCGTTTAAGGATGCCGAATGCCTCACCGTTGTGCAGATCATAGGTTTCTGGCGTAAGTGCCTCCGGCCTGCGCAGGGATGCAAGGCGCACCGTCTCCGTAAGGATCGTTGCAGCCTTTGCGATCTGCCTGTTATCTATCGCGCCGCCGAAGAAGTTCTTCAACAGCCCAAGTGTGTATTCATCGGTAATATTGGGTGCCGGGCTGCCCCATTTTTCAAAATCATATGCCAGCTCCATGAAATACGTGAGCGGGAATTCATTGAACTTCACATCGCCGACATTCAGGATCCACAGGTCCTTCACGCCGAATTCATAGGCCTGGGTCATCTGCTCCCAGATAACGGAAAGAGGCGTGGAATTGAGCCATTCGAAGCTCACCGGACCGCCATGGTAATCCACATGATAATACATTCCGAGTCCGCCCTTATGCTTTGAGATAGCGGGATCGGACAGCGTCCTCGTATAATTGTGGTTATCCTCGCACAGCATCAGGATTACGTCATCAAGCCCGTCCCAATCCGAGAGGCCGGGCGTGGTCTCATCTCCGAAATAGAAGGGCTCAACCTCCTTATACAGCGCGAGCATCTTCGGAAATGTCTTGTTCAGCTTCTTTTCCTGTTCGGAAATGATCTCCTTCTGCGCCTTGATCGCAGTCTTCACAACATTGATATTGTCTGCCAATGTGGCATTCTCACCCAGTATGGTGCTGTCGCGCTCGCCGCGCATTCCGACGGTCACAAGGCTGTTGAAACGACCTCTTTCCTCCATTGACTCACGCCAGAAACGAACCACACCGTCATAATTGGTCAGAACGCTCCATGCACCGCCGTAAGAAGGATCGTCGCGGTTTACCTTGGTCCACTCCTCACCCGCACGCAGACAGGGCTCATGATGCGAATTGCCTATGTAAATGCCGTATTCATCGGCCAACTCATAGGACGCAAGTCCCGGTCCGTCCCAGGCAAAGCTCGAGGACCACATTGCAGGCCACAGATAATTGCCCTTCATCCTGAGCAGGAATTCGAAGACATGATCGTACATTTCAGCCGTAAATCCGCCGAAATGGTCGGTTGTCCAATTACCGAAGCAGGGCCACTCATCATTGATGAAATAACCCCTGAATTTCACGCTGGGTTCCTTGGAAACAAAGGGCAGCGCAATATCGAGCTCAACCCGCTCCTTCTTCTCTACTGCAGCATCCGCCCAATATATGAGCGGAGATACACCCATCATCTTTGAAAGTTCGAACATGCCGTAGATCGTACCGAGCCTGTCGCTTCCGGCGATCACGAGATTGTCGCCTGTTTCGGCAAATGCAAAGCATTCGCGCCTGCCCGACAGAGCTTTTACAGTCCCGCTTATACCTTCTGGGTTCGAAGCGTACTGCTGCGCGAAGCTTCCTTCGTTAATATCGAACATTATGATGGATTTATGATCGGCATCATCCTCGGACTCAAGCCCGATAATGCTCTCAACACGCCTGATCTCGGGTCTGATCCCGGTCACACGTTCAAAATCAGCGGCAACTTTCTCTGCCACCCTTACAATTCCCTTTGATGCAGCTGCGTCCAGAACAAACTCGATCCTGTCGTCGCCGTCATATATGCAATATTTCATGGTCAACCTCTCACTTTTATCTCCT
>JAGCZE010000050.1 GCA_017960415.1 Lachnospiraceae bacterium | reverse complement strand
TCCTCCTCGGAAGGCCTCGAAGGACTTCCCGGATGGGAATGCCAGTTCCCCAAAGGCTTTAGGCCGTTCGCGCGTATATCCTTAACAGTCTGCAGCTGATCTTTCGGATCGATCGTAAAATGCTCATTCGTGTGATCGCTATTCGTCAGAAGATATACTTTTTCGATCTCTCTTACACCATCCTCGCGATCCGTTCCCGCGATAAGTCCGCAGGCTTCCTCCGGTCGTACCTTCAGCGCATGCTCATACATTCTGTCAAAATCCGTTTTTCTGATCGTTATCTGCATTGTAAACCTCTCATCTCCTGATCTTAATGCTTCAATTCGCACACCGCCTGATCATAATCGATCAGTTCAGTGATAGTAGGTGTATCGGAACATACTGCACATCCGTTTCCGCGGGCCGGCAGCTTGATCTTATGGAATTCCATCTTCAATGCGTCATAGGTCAGAAGATATCCCACAAGCAGCTCTCCGGTTCCGGTGATGTATTTGATCGCTTCCATCGCCTGAAGCGATCCGATGACTCCTCCCATGGCTCCGATAACTCCCGCCTGCTTGCATGTCGGTACCGCGTCCTTGGGAGGCGGATTCTTAAATATACATCTGTAGCAGGGTCCTTCCCCGGGAATGATCGTGGTCAGCTGTCCCTTGAACCGAATAATTCCCGCATGGGAAAAAGGTTTATTTGCCATCACGCACGCGTCATTGATAAGGAATTTCGCAGGAAAATTATCCGTTCCATCGATCACGAAATCATAGTCCTTTATCAGATCGAGGATGTTTGCACTGGTCACATATTCATAATAAGTGTTTACCGTCACATCCGGATTGATCGCGCGCATGGTCTCTGCCGCGGATTCCACCTTCTTCTTGCCTACGTCGTTCGTTGTATGGATAACCTGTCTCTGCTGATTGGAAAGATCCACACGATCGGCATCGACAATACCTATCGTACCGACGCCTGCTGCCGCAAGATACAATGCCGCGGGTGCTCCGAGACCGCCTGCCCCGATGATCAGGACCTTCGCGTTCAAAAGCTTTTTCTGCCCCTTTACGCCGATCTCTTTCAAGATAATGTGCCTGGAATACCGCTCCAGCTGTTCATTTGTAAATGCCATTATCTTCCTCCTCCCATGAAATACAAGAATTCCACTTCGTCACCGTCTTTCAACACGAAGGTGTCAAACGACGAATTTTCAACGAATTCCTCGTTTACCGAAACCGTTACATATTCCGGTGTCTCAACCTTCTCCTGTTCGATCAGCGTCGCAACGGTAATTCCGTCGTCCACTTCTTTCTTCTCTCCCGAAATTGTTAAAACCATGTTAATCTCCTCTCTGTTTTACGGATCCCGACCACTGTCCGGATCCGCTGTAATCGCTTAATTATCTTCAGATCATGTAATACCATGCTTCACCCTGTGCCAGTTCTTCACTCTTTCGGACATTTCCTTCCGCCCGGTATTCCATCTCCAGATTCTTCATGCTTACTCTCGTATTTGCGTCAACACTTCTGGTAATGAACGCATTACCGCCGATCACCGCATTCTCGCCGATCACCGTGTCTCCTCCGAGTATAGATGCTCCCGCATAGATAGTGACATTGTCGCAGATCTTAGGATGTCTCCTTTTCCCCGAGAGTTTCTGACCGCCTCTCGTCGACAGAGCGCCGAGAGTAACGCCCTGATAGATCTTAACGTTCTTACCGATCACTGCAGTCTCTCCGATAACGATCCCTGTCCCGTGATCGATAAAGAAATACTTATCTATGGCAGCTCCGGGATGGATATCTATGCCCGTCCGGGAATGTGCATATTCCGTCATCAGCCTCGGCAGTACAGGTACCTGCTCCAGATACAGCTCATGCGCCAGCCGGTAAACCGTTATCGCCATCAATCCCGGATATGCCAGAATGATCTCATCCAGGCACCCCGCTGCCGGATCCCCGTCATAGGCCGCTTCAAGATCAGTCTTTAGATACTCGCGGATCCTGGGTATTCTTGCAAAAAAGACTTTACAGATCCGATAACTTTCCTGCTTTCTCTCATCATCCGTAAGCGTTCCTCTTTTTCTGCAATAATCGAGTGCAAGATAAACCTGCTTGCTCAGGTGATAAAAAACATCCTCTATGATGACGGCAAGATTTGATTTTGGATTAAATGTTTTATAATATCCGTCCCGATAGTATCCCGGATAAACTATAGCGAAAAAATCCCTGATCAGATCATATATCTCATGCTTGTTCGGTTTATTATAGATGTTGATCTTGTCAATTGCCTCATCGCCTTCGTAGTCGTCAAAGATCGTCTGCACGATCTGATTGACCTCTTCTTCCCTGATCACGCTGTTCATGTTCGTTATCCCTTTATTTCCTCAATAATACGACGTCACGTATCACCCGGATTTGCCGTCCGGGTGATACATGCGCTGAAAACAACGTTATGCAAACGTCTTTAATACTTTTACCAGAGCGTCGATATCATCCGGCGAATTGTAAAGCGCTATCGTAGGACGAACCGACCCTTCATAACCAAAACGCCTGAGTACAGGCTGTGCACAGTGATGTCCCGTACGAACGGCGATACCATAGCTGTCCAGCCTCTTGCCCACTTCGTCATCGGCATAGCCGTCAAGCTTAAATGAGAGCGCCGAGGACTTGTTTAAAGCGGTTCCTATCAGATGCAGCCCACGGACAGTCTTCATTTCCTTCATCGCGTATTGCAGAAGTTCGTGCTCCCACCGATATACGCAGGGCATTCCGATCTCAGAAAGATATTTGAGCGCTGCACCAAGTCCGACTGCATCGGCTATGCTTCCGGTTCCGGCTTCAAACTTATTCGGAGCCGGATTGTAGATAGTTCTCTCAAAAGTGACGTCAGCGATCATGTTGCCGCCTCCGTGATAAGGCCTCGCCGCCTCCAAGAGTTCTTTCTTCCCATAAACGACGCCGATGCCGGTAGGTGCAAACACCTTGTGCCCCGAAAATACGAAGAAATCCGCATCCAGCGCCGACACGCTCACGGGAATATGCGCAACAGACTGAGCTCCGTCGATCAAAATGCGTACACCGTGCCTGTGCGCGATCGCTATCAGTTCCTCGATGGGAGTCACAGTTCCCAAAACGTTCGAAACATGTGTCACTGCGACAAATTTCGTATTTCGGGTAAACAGCTTTTCATACTCATGCAGAATAAGCTGTCCCGTTTCGTCACATGGAATGACCCTGATCACCGCACCGGTCTCCTGCGCAATCAGCTGCCAAGGAACAATGTTCGCGTGATGCTCCAGGATCGATACAATGATCTCATCACCGGGCTGCAGCTGCGGCTTTACATAGGCATTTGCTACTAAGTTAATGCCTTCCGTAGTTCCTCTCACGAAAATGATCTCTTCGGAAGAGGGCGCACCGATGAAATCCCTTACGATATCTCTTGCCTCTTCATAGGCATCCGTAGATCTTGCTGCCAGCGTGTGCGCTCCTCTGTGAACGTTTGAGTTTTCATGCTCATAGTAGTATTTCAGCCTGTCGATCACTGCCTGAGGTCTTTGTGTGGTAGCTCCGTTATCCAGCCACACCAGCGGATTGCCGTTGATCCTTTCGGACAGGATTGGGAAATCGTCACGGATCTGAGTCAGCGTTTTGCTTCCGATACGAATGGAATCATTTCGTGAAGAGCCGCTCTTCTCCCCCGACTGTTTATCTACGACATCTCCTCCGAGAGATGTCGGGACGTCAATGACTCTTTTCTTTTCCGCCGCCTGAGTCTGCGAAAGAACTACAGGCGCATAGGCTGTGTCACTTTCATGTTTCACTGTGGGCAGATCTCCAGACCCCGGCAGAAAAACGCTTTCGGGTGCGCTGACACTCTCTATGGTACCAATATAAGGATCCGCGCTGTTTCCACCATAAGCAAAGGGGTGCTCCCAGTCAAACGCCTGCGAAGGTGAGACATCTCCATAACCTGTCGGTGAAGCAATGTCCGGGACGCTTACCTCCGGTACATCAGCAGCCGGAACTTCCGTCTCCGGTACGCCGTATACGCCTTCCGTGAGGTCAGGAAACAGATCATTCGCCAAAATGCTGAGTTCCGCTGCGCTTGGTACTCCGGCTAATTGTTCAATCGTAGTCATAATATTCTCCAACCTCTACATCTTCCAAAACGGCAATTGCATCATCAGCAAGAATTGCGGCTGAGCAGTATAATGATAACAGATAAGATGCAACTCCCTTGTCATCGATACCTCTGAAACGAACGGAAAGACCTCTGGAATGCTCATTCTTAAGTCCGGCCTGGAACAGACCGATAACACCACGTTTCGCCTCTCCGGTACGGATCAGCAGAATGTTCGTCTTACCATTCTGAGACTTCGGATTCTTAAGTCCGTCCACCAGCAACTTATCCGTAGGAATGATAGGGATGCCTCTCCATGTCAGGAAAGTGCCGCCCGCAATATTTACAACTACCGGCGGAACTCCTCTCTTCGTGCATTCTCTCTCAAATGCGGCGATCGCTCTGGGATGCGCAAGGAAGAATGAGGGCTCCTTCCATACCTTGGTGATCAGTTCGTCGAGGTCATCGGGCGTAGGTGCGCCGTTTCTGGGCTGGATCCTCTGGGAATCCGCAATATTCTTAAGCAGACCGTAATCGTCATTGTTGATCAGCTGGCTCTCCTGACGCTCCCTTAAGGATTCGATCGCAAGACCAAGCTGCTCCTGAACCTGGTCGTAAGGTACGCTGTAAACGTCCTCAACCGCGGTATTCACATTAATGATGGTGGAGATCGAGCTCAGTTTGTATTCACGGGGCTCAGTCTCATACTCAACGTATCCCTGCGGAATGATATCAGACTTCTTGGTCTGGCTGCAGAGTACATCGAGGGGTGTCTCTCCCTCAACAACCTTATTTACGCGATAAAGGCCTGTCTCAAGACCCTTAAACTCCAGGAACTTAGTCAGCCACTTCGGTGTCAAAGCTCCATACTGAGGCTTCGTCTTGGTGACATTGGCCAGATTGTATGCAGCCTGTGCACCTAAAGCATTAATACCTCCCTTTTTGTCTGTGGTTTCGTTCGCCATCTCTTTTCTTTCCTCCTGATTCTTTTTGCTGCCCGGCATTTTGCCGGGGCTCCTCTGATTTACATTAGCCTCGCGAATTGCGAAGCAATTCGCGATTATATAGTTAAGTCCTTAAAAGACCTTACTATCTTCATTTACAGCCATGCACCTTCATGTGAGAAGATGATGTCCTTCATGGCATCAATGCCGCCCTTGAGATTATACATGGGTCCCACATAACCGGCCTCACGAAGGGTGTTAATGGCCAGTATGCTGCGCTTGCCCTCCTTGCAGATAAAGATTGTATCCACCTCGGGATCCAGCTCATTTTTCCTGCGGGCCAGCTGTCCGATTGGACTGACGCTCGTGTTCGGGAATCTGAGTATTGCCCTTTCATGAGGTTCACGCACATCAACCAGAGTGATCCGGTCGCCCCTCTCTATTCTCTTTGCCAGCTCTTCCGGTGTGAAGCCTTCGATCGGTACCTCTTCTTCCTTCACCTTAAGACCGCAGAAGTCTTCGTAATCATAATCCTCCACTCTTGTGATAGATGCATTTCTCCCGCATACAGGGCAGTTATGATCCTTCTTCACGGGAATGATCCTTGAGTGAAGATACAGACTGTCCACAACCAGAAACTTTCCGTCCAGATGCTCTCCAATCCCAAGTATCAATTTAAGCGCTTCGTTCGCCTGAATACTACCGATAATGCCCGGCAGCGGGCTGATGGCACCGCCCTCCGCACAGGTAGGAACGAGTCCCGCCTCCGGCGGTTCCGGAAACTGACAGCGGTAACACGGTCCGCCGTCCAGATTAAAGATACCGACCTGTCCCTCAAACTGGTAAATCGCGCCAAACACCAGCGGAATGCCGCAGAGCACGCAAGCATCGCTCAGAAGATACCTTGCCTTGTAATTGTCCGTGCAATCGATCACCAGATCGTAACCGTCGATCTCTGAAACAACGTTGTCTGCCGTAAGCTTTAAGTTTTCCGCTTCAAGATTGATATTCCTGTTAATGTTTCTGACTTTATCCATTGCCGATGCCACCTGCGGACGCTTCAGATCCCTGAGCGTGTGGAGCACCTGGCTCTGCAGATTCTCCAGGGACACCTCGTCAAAATCTATGATCTTTATGTTTCCGACGCCTGCAGCAGCCAGATATTGGATCACAGGAGATCCGAGCGCACCGGCGCCGACCACGACCACGCGGGCCGCCTTGATCCTTTTCTGCCCTTTTACGCTGATATCCTTCAGAAGGAGATGTCTTCCGAAGCGTTCCACTTCCGAATCATCCAAAAGCACCGACTTCCTTCTTTCATCGGATATGATGCTTTCTCTCGGCGCTCCGCCCGCGATGGCCGGCAGAAGCAGTATCTCCGCATCCGGAGCAGGCTTTTCATCCCACTTTTCTTCCTTCGTGAAATTCTCCTCTCCCACGTAGATACGGATAAATCCCCTGAGTTTTCCCTGTTCGTCAAACAGCACCTTTCTTGCTTCCGGATACTCGTCCGTCAGCCGGTTTATGATCTCCCTGATCGACTCGCGCGGAACTTCAACTGATGGATTTCTCCCAAAAAAGTTCCTTAGCGTAGCCGAGACATATACTTTCATTTCACGTTATCCTCCGTCTCAATCTCTATTTTTGCCAATTCGCCGTCCGCTGCTTCCTTCAGATACCCCGCGGTCTTTTCTGCTACTCCGTGATACACGGATACTATCAGCCAGATCATTCCCGGAACCAGATACTTCTCATCCTCCGAGGAGATCACAGCAGGCGCGTCGGGATGAGAATGATAAAAACCGATTATCGTCTTGTTCTCTTTTTCCGCCCGCAATTCAAGGCGGTACAATTCAAGCGGTTCCGTCCTGAAAAGCCATCCGGGTTCATCCTCTTCCGTGTTTTTCACAGGCCAGATCTCACGAACCGGGCCATTATCGCCGTCACCCAGCATTATCCCGCAAGCCTCATTCGGGTAAGCCTTCACGGCCAGATCCTTAAGCCTTTCAAAGGCGTCTTTTCCGATGATGATCTTATTCGGCGAACCGAATCGCTTCCGTAAAGTCATTGATCAGATCCTCCGCGTCCTCTATCCCAACGCTCACCCGAATGGTATCTTCATACACTCCCGCGGCGCGTGTTCCGTCCTCTCCCGAATGGAGATACAGCGTTGAAGCAGGATGAATGACCAGCGTTCTGACGTCTCCGATATTGCTTGCTATAACGGCATATTTCAGACTGTTGATGATCTTAAACGCCTTCTCCTTAGAGCCGACGCGTATTGTCAGTATCCCGCCCCCGTAACCGTTAAGCTCTTCTTTCACGTACCTGTTATAAGGATTCGAGGGCAGCGTCAGATAATTTACAGCGATGCCGGACAAAGAATCGAGGGCCTTAGCCAATCTGTCAGCGTTTTTACAAATCCTATCCATACGCAGCCCCAGCGTTTCGACTCCCAGATAGCAAAGATATGCATTTAAGGGAGCAATACAGCCGCCCAGATTCTCCCAGATATCCGTCCTTAGCCGGACCAGAAAAGCTCCGGTCCCGTATTTCCTAAACTCAGCCAGCGCTTCAAATTTCCCGGAATCCCAGCGAAAACTGCTTCCGGCAATGATCACTCCTCCGATAGAATTGCCTCCGCCGTTGTAATACTTTGAAATAGAGTGAATAACAACATCCGCGCCCAGACTTAACGGCCTGGCCAGAAAAGGCGTCGCCGTCGTGGCATCAACGATGAGCGGAATCCCCGCCTCATGCGCCGCAGCGGATACATCCGGTACATCAAGAACCTTCAGTGCCGGATTTGAGATCATCTCGCCGAACACTGCCCTGGTCTTTTCATTTACGTGCCTTCTGACTTCATCACCCGTAAGATCGTCATGGAATACGGCATGAATGCCAAGTTTCTCCAGATCATGCAGCAGGTCGATCGTACCGCCGTACAAACCGCTGCTGACAATGATCTCATCTCCGCTCTTACAGATAGCAAGAAGTGTCGAGGAAATGGCTGCCATGCCGCTGCCTGTACAGACTGCGCCGGCACCGCCTTCCAGCTCATTCAGCTTTTGTTCCAGCGCGCCGATGGTAGGATTTCCGATACGGGTATAGGCAAATCCCATACGTTTGTGTTGGAAGACTTTTTCAAGCTCCTCCATACTCTCATAACGGAAAGCACTCACCTGCGAAATCGGAGGCAGGATTTCTCCATGTGCATTATGAGCTGCCGACTTTCCGTGCAGCAGCAATGTGTTGAACCTCATACCCGCTTACCTCCAAAAAAGCCCGGGAGCTTTTGAAAGTTCCCGGGCATATGGCTCATCTAACGTTTATAAAACATTATCAATCGAGATATTTCAGACGCGCGAACATCCCAGCCACTTTACATGCCCGGTACAGAAACATTCGACAATACATACAGCAGTTTGCAATTTGAAAACAGGTATTGCGCATCTGTATATCTCCTTTCTTGGAAAATTTTATTCTATATTATCACCACCCGCCTACTATGTCAATAGGTCTTTTGGATTATCCGTCTGTACTGTCGATAGCGTTTCATGTATTCTGCGTTTATCTCTTTTGCAAGTCAAAGGCAAGAATAAAAAAATAGGCGTCCCACTTCGGAACGCCTGTTATTTTGATAATATTTACTCGACATTTGTAAGGGCATTAAGCAGCAAAACCGATCCAGAAAAGAATGCCACCGAGAACATCGTCGATTTTCCCGCAGAGCGGCATAAAAATGACCTGTTGCCAACTTGTCTCCATTTGTCGCCAAGTTTTCGCGCCAAATACGAGCGTGAGACAACACGCGATCTTTGATCGCGTGGCAGAAACTATGCCGGCAGATGGGATACAGAGGAATTGCGAAGCAAGCCTCGAGTTCCCATCTGCCCGTCAGGCATAGTTTCCTCGTGCTCGTACAGTACAAAAAAGGACATCCGATCGGATGTCCTTTTTGTACTGTCTTCGAGCGCGAGACGGGGATCGAACTGAAATACCCGAAGTGGCTAAAATACAGTAAAGAAAGGAGTTTC
>JAGCZE010000049.1 GCA_017960415.1 Lachnospiraceae bacterium | reverse complement strand
GGGCGAAGAATTCGAGTACGAAGAGTACGATTATTATTATACCAACGATACCGAGATCTACTACGATCAGATGGATATCGGAGAGTACTATTACGCATTTAACATTGACGTTATTTATGGTGATTATTACTTGACCGATCCTATCACGTTCTATATCGATGAGGACGGGGAGATAACATTTGAATTTGATTAAGGGTTTGTTGAACTACTAAATAATTGGCTCTGCCACTAGAAACCGATTCAAAAACGGATTCCGCGCGGCGAAATTCGTTTTTGAATCGGTTTCCGGCGTCAGGGCCAAATTTCCTGGTGTGACAACCCAAAATGAAAGGAAATAATTACTCCGTTGTGTTTCAAACAAATAGATGTTTAATTGTGATTACTCATGAAGAAAGATTATAAATCGTTATGGAACTTCAATCAAATCGATAACAGCCTGCCGGGGTGCTTTAATATTTCCCTGTATCATAGTTTTCGATCCGCCGCCGGAGGCTTTGAGTTCATCCTTCATTTTTTGCAGTAGAACTGTGCAGTCGGCATCGCGGCTCGTGATTATGAAATTGTAGCCGCGGTCGTCATTGCCGGTGAAGGCACAGCAATATCCGTCAAAACGTTGGGCCAGGGAGTTGACGGCGGTACGTACATTGCCGGTTTCTGCGGATTCGAGGAATATAACAGGTTTTTCGGCATGAGCTGCTGTCATTTCCAGCAGCTCTTTTTCTATGCGTATCATGTTGAATTTCAGCGATTTATAGCTGTCGTTGAGTTTTTCGACACCCTGGGCCGTATTTTCGGGCTTGACCGAAAGCAGCCGGGATATACCGGTCACATTGTCCTGCATGATGCGCATTTCATTGAGCAGGCGCTGTCCGCAAGCGATCACCATGCGCGTTCCGCCTTTAAAGTGTTCTGCGGAGAGTATTTTGAACAGGCCGATCTCAATCGTAGACCTGACATGGGGCGCACAACAGGCGCAGCGGTCGTAGACTATTGTATTGTTCTGCTCGGAGCCGGTATTTGTATACGGTTCCGGGTAGTTATCCGCAACAGCTACTCCTTCCGTTGACATGACACTGCCTGCATTGTCAGTTTCAGAAAACTCCACTATCCTTACGGGTCCTTCCAGCTCCTTCTTGGAACGGTAGGTCAGGTTTTTAAGTTCCCCGGGGGACGGAAAATAAATGTGCGAAGGCACATTTTTCAGGATTATCTTATTGACCGTATCTTCGATCAGTATCAGGTCTTCATCGGTAAATGTACCGTCAAAATCTACGGTTGTTCCGTTATCCGACAGATGGAAACCTGTATTGTGATATCCGAACTGTTTGAAAACAAAGCCTGAGAGCAGATGCTCACCTGAATGCTGCTGCATGCGCTCGAAGCGTTTGCCCCAGTTGATCCGGCCGTGAACCTGGGAGCCTATCCTAAACATTTCCGTTATGGTTGGATCTGAAATTCTTGCAGCCGAGTCCGATTCGGAAATGGAGTCAGTTACGCCGGAGGAGTTTAAAGTGGCAGTTTTGCGAGTGTATTTATTGTCGTTATCTTCGTTGGAGTTATATGCAATATAGTGGATTATCTCATCCTGTTTTATCCTTACATCAACAACCTGATATCCGCTTATTTCGCCGATATCGGAAGACTGGCCGCCGCCTTCGGGGAAGAATGCGGTACGGTCCAGAACGAGTTCACAGAAGTCCTTCTTTTCCCGGAAATCGATAACAGTTGCGTCAAATTCAGTAACATAAGAATCAAGATCATAGAGTTTTTCAGTCATGGATATACCTCAACAATTGTTTTTCTGTTTGTAAGATAAAATACCGTAAAGTTGCTGTCAAGGAATTTTATTGGTTTTTTTAAAACTGTGTGTTATAATGTAAGATAAGTATCTATGGGTTGTTGTAAAAGACGATATTACAAAATGACCGGGTCGGAGGTTTGGAATGCTCTTTTCGGATAATGTTACGGCTATTAAAGGCGTAGGGGAGAAGAATGCGGCCTCTTTAAAAAAGCTCGGGATAGAAAATGTCGGAGAACTGCTGCATTATTATCCAAGAGCCTATGAAGTTTACTCAATGCCGGTGGAGATCAAAGATATCCGCGAAGGCGAGACCGTTGCGATAGAATGTCTGGTTTCTGTCAGACCCGAGATACTCAGGATCAAGGGCAAAACGATCATCAGCCAGCGCGTGAACGATCCGTCGGGCTCTATCAGGATAGTGTGGTACAATGCTCCGTTTATCGCGAAGCAGCTCTTTACCGGAAGAAGATATATCTTCAGGGGTAAGGCGGCCAGAAGCCGGGGAGAATTGATCCTTGCGATGCCGAGGATATTTACGCGGGAACAGTATATCGGTCTGATGAACGGATTGTGGCCGGTTTATCCGCTGACCAAGGGTGTTACGAACAACCTGTTGACGAAGGCTATCGCGCAGGCATACAAGGAAGCCGATGACAGAGAGTACAAGGTTTACCGGAAGACAAAGGAACTGGCCGAATTTGATCTCGTAAGCAGCAGAAAGGCTATAGAAGGGATCCATTTTCCGAAGACACGCGAAGATTACGGAATTGCCCGGCGCAGGCTCGTGTTCGACGAGTTTACGGGTTTCATGTCGAATGTCAGGATGCTGCGTGAGACAAGGGTACGCCAGGAAAACCGCTATAAGATAAATGATTTTTCGATTTGGGATGATATAAGAAATGCCTTGCCTTATGAACTGACCGGTGCCCAGGAAAAGGTATTGGAGGAAATGAAGACAGATTTTTCCGGGAAATATGCGGCTTCTCGTATGATACAGGGCGATGTGGGTTCCGGAAAAACAATAGTTGCGGTCATGGCACTTGCTTTATTTGCGAAAGCAGGAATGCAGGGCTGTATCATGGCGCCGACGGATGTTCTGGCCAGACAGCATTATGAAAGCTTCGTAAATATACTTGAGCCCCTCGGGATCAGGTGTCTGCTGCTGACAGGTTCAATGACAGCCGCAGCAAAACGAAAGTGCTACGAAAGCATTAAAAACCATGAGGTTGATATCATCATCGGAACTCATGCTGTCATTCAGGAAAAGGTTGAATACGACCGGCTCGGGCTTGCAGTGATCGATGAACAGCACAGGTTCGGCGTGAAGCAGCGCGAGGCGATCAGTCTGAAAAGCGATTCTCCGCATATTGTCGTAATGAGTGCTACACCGATACCGAGATCCCTTGCGATCATGCTCTACGGCGATCTTGACCTGTCGATCATTGACGAAATGCCGAAAAACAGGCTGCCTATAAAGAACTGCGTCGTGGATACCGGATACAGGCCGACCGCTTATAACTTCATCAGAAAACAGGTTGCCGAAGGGCATCAGGCCTATGTGATCTGTCCGATGATCGATGAAAATGATGAGATAGAGGCTGAAAATGTTCTCGAATATACCGAGAACCTTAAGAAATCTTTAAACAGAGAAAAAGTCGAAAGAAAGGTACCGCAGACCGCTACAGACCGGGGTGCTTCTGAGGATACGGTTACGGTCGAATTCCTGCACGGACGCATGAAAGCTGCTGAAAAAGCCGATATTATGGAACGTTTCGCCGCAGGAAACATCGATGTTCTGGTTTCCACAACGGTCATCGAGGTCGGCGTGAACGTAGCAAACGC
>JAGCZE010000048.1 GCA_017960415.1 Lachnospiraceae bacterium | reverse complement strand
TCGTCATCGAGCAGATCCGCCATCTCGGTCCAGATCTGCGGAGCTCCCATGCATATCTGCAAATGGGTTCCTCCTGTGGTTCTCTCCCCGATATATCTCAAATGCAGCGTCTTCGGATTAAACTCAAAATCAGGGCCCGAAACGAGCTTCAGAGGCGCATTTTCGATATCTCCGGTGCCGATCATGATCTTGTCACGGTAGCGGCTATCTCCGGTGCGCTCCCATTCGGTCATCCAGTTTGAGCACAGCGATGACCAGTCAGGCCCGCTCCTTGCATGTGAAGGCTCAACCATCTCCTCCTTCGGATAAAAATCACCCAGAGGATCACGGTTCAGGAATGTTTCCTCGTTATCCTTTAATTCGTCGAAAATGTCTTCCAGCCGCCTGTCTCCGGTCAGATAATAATAGAATCTGTGATGGCCGGCCATGGCAATTCTGGCTTCCTTGCACGGACATCCCCAGTGAATGACGTTATGGCGGGATCCCATGCCCTTATATTTGCCTATATGATAAACATCGACCTCGGAAGTATGGCGCGTCAGCTTTTCCGCAAGCCTGAACACATCCGCTCTTCCGGTCCTCATGAAGTAATACCACAGCCACAGCGTCGGCACAAGCTCGGTATTGTCCCATGCATAGCCGCCTACATCATAGCGCCATACGTGGCGGTCGGGATCATAGGTATGCATGAAATCGCCGTAATTGAACATCCCGTACCATCTGCGCTGCTCAACTTCATTTTTGTAAAATTCAAATCCACGTTCAAGATCGGCCTCGAGCTTTCTCTCCAGATCCGTATTGTCCTTAACTAACGACCAGTATCCGAACGCACGCAGATCGTGATAGTATTCGGGATCACCGACATAAAGCGTAGTGGTGTTGATGTCGGAGGCGTATTTGAGCAGTTCTTCGTCGCTCACACATATGAGTATACCGCACCCGATCACTTCGGGACGGGTAAGTGTGACGCTGAACTCATTGGTACATGCGATCCCGTAAGGATCCGCGCCCTTGTAATCATAGCCCTCATAGCAGACCTGATTGTAGCCGCGTCTCGCATAATGCCTGAAATCAAAAGGCTTTGCCTCAGGTGACCACAGATGCATCCGCACCGTGATAACATCCTTTGTGAGCCCCTCAACCGTAAATCCCGAAGGATACTTCTCCCAGAAATCCCTGATCGCGAACATTGCCCCACCGGCCTCAGTGCCGGCAAAAGCAGCGCCTTTCGCACGATTTCCGTTGAGCGAGTCAATATAGCACAGATCGTCCCCTTCCTGCTTCTTTCTGATGCCGAAATGGGAATCGCTGTCCTGACACAGATCGTAAGTATCCCAAAACGGGATATCCTCCATGATCTTATTGACCGCTGCCAGCTCCTCACCCTCGGGTCTTAACAATTCTCCCCGCATCTGCGCCGTGTGCAGGCCTTTTGGCATACGCGGACGCCAGCTGATCATTGTCATTGCAGACTCATGGAAGGTTCCGTGATCTGTCGCAAATTTTATATGTCTGTTGTAGGGCTCGCCTTCCGCCGGCATCTCAAAGGCTACCGACAGCCCTTTTAAATAGTCTTTCTCAGGTTCTCCGTCGTAAATAAAGGTATGTGTAAACTTTAGTTCCGGGTTGCCGCAGAATACTTTCAGCCTGATAACAAAGCGAAGTCTTTCTACGCCTGTCTTATCAACATGTGTCCCTTCAAACCGGAACGCACACATCAGAGGTCCTTCTTCTTCAACGGTTACATTGTCAATACGACCGAAAAAAAGCCTCTCCTCCCATGCCGGATTCCCATTGATGCTCACCGGATCGGTCAGGATCAGTTCCGGCCGGAAATGCCGGGCCGCAACGGCTGAGTTACTATCATGAAGGGCATTGTAAGTATCCTTGCCATCGTCCGGCTTATTTCCCGATGTTTCATGGGATCCTGTATAGCAGCTCCTGCGCATAACCTCGGAGATCAGATATTGGCCCGATAAAGGAATTGTTACAGTTAGCAGCCCGTTATCAACCAGATATGCATTTTCTGTTTTGGTCAGGATCATGCCGGGGATTTTTTTATCAGGATCCTGCTTCACCGGCATTACAGCGATCTTGTTTCCGAGTTTCGCCGAATCTGCGGTATGTGTACTCCACTTAACAGAACCGTCGGGCCAGACTGCCGTGATCCTTGACTGCAGCGGAACACTCACGCCATTCTCGCTCATGCAGGCAAAATCATCGCTCTTTGTGCATTCTCCCTTCTTCCACATGCATCCGAAGGTTGTATATCCGGTTTCTCCGGTCAATCTGGGCAGTTTCATATACAAATTCCCCCAATCTAACGTTCTTCTTTACCGGAACAACTAACTGTTCCTGCCATTATTCGCCACCATGCAAATTGCCAAGGCAGGTTTTACTGCTCGATAGTCACGTTAAGTCTTACGATCTCGGCTTTCCAGAATTGTGCATCGTTTCTGCGATATCCGTATCTTTGCAGAATATCAGTATCATCGCGGCCAGCATCATTTCTTTCTACATTTGTAGATAGGGCGATATCATTTATAACTCCGTTTCCACCGGATGTTCCGTTATATTCAATACCCAGGCAGGCCACTGTGATCTGCAGCGGTTCAAGCTCCGTTCTTTTATAATATCCGTCTTTTTCCTCATACCACCTTGTGGCGTAGCCCATCGAATATGTGGAATATACAATAAATTCAAGCTTGTCCGCGGTTTCATTAATGAATTCCGAATACCGGGTTTCAAATCCGTTCTTCCATTCTCCGCGGAATTCCCTGCCATTTACGCGGATACCGTACTCTCTGATAACACCGGGGAAATCCCTGTCATTTTGGATCGGTAGCACGTAGAGCCGCTCAATCCCGACCTTTTCCTTAAGCTGTATCCTAAAGCACACCGGAAATTCCGTAGGTTCATATCTAAACGGAACGTTCGGGTTGATATCAGTCAGCTTTTCCATTTCTTCTTCAGGCAATTCAACGGTCTGAAGGTCGTTTTCATTTATGATCAAAGGATTTGTATCATTATCCACATTTTTCGCCGATACAGGTTTAGATCCGATACTTTCGGCTTTCTTATCATCTTCGCTCTCATTATTACAAATAGCTTTTACCGTGACATTTCGGAAAATATCCATACCCTTGTACAACGGCTTCAGATGCCTGAGCACATCGGTCCATTCAATCTCCTGAGCAGGCTTGAAATCCCCGGATGCGGCATAGTCCAGCAAAGCCTTTTTCAAAGTTGCGGCAGCCGGCCTTTCGGCAAATGTCCCACTCAGATCCGCAGAACAGAACAACAGCCGACCGTTAAACACGCGTCCCTCGAAGATCAGCGACAACGGGAAATTCCGGTTCCAGTCGTCAACAACACGTACAATGTTCTCATATTCGGGATTAATCCAAAATCCTCTGGCGTGATCCAGGATATCCTCCCATTCCCAGCCTCCGGCCTTCTCTGTCGGAAAATGTCTGAAAACAGGATGTCCGGTATCCGCGATAATTCCTAAGGGCCTGGACCAAGAAGGTCCCATCTGCGCATTCCAGAATATATTTCTGATCCCGAGGGGCGGACATTCAAAATCCATGTCAGACATGTAAGGACTGAAGACTACATTTTTCCCGTCCTTCAGCAGTTGTTCCGCTTCTTCGGCCGTCCTTACAAAATATACTTCATTCTTCGCAGCGGTAACTATCTCTTCCCCATCTGCAACATATATATTTTCGGCATTTGTCGAACTGTTTACGCTCTTTGTTATGCCTTCTTTGCTAACATTTGTTTCTTCCGCAAAGACTGTCAGATCCCAGTAGTTAACTGAAACAACATTGTTTCTGTCATCAACAAGAGCAGCGGTCAGTAATGCTTTTGTGCTTTTTTCTATCTGGGACAGTTCCGCTTCAAAACTTCCCACAAAAGTATTCTGCCCCGCAAGTATATCTGCGCCTTCGATCGTTCCGGCGGCAAAACACTGTATATCCCTTTTTTTCTTATCTTTGTCTGTTATGATCCTATTTCCAAATGTCGATTTCTCTGTCGAAATCTCTTTCTCTGGAAGCTGTTCATATTCTGTCATCCGGTTTTTAAGAGCTTCTTCTATAAGACCTGTACGCTCATTTTCATCCGAATATGCTCGTATCTTCCAGGTCAAACGAGCATCGCAGATATCTTTTCCGCTGAAATTGCAGACTTCAAACTTCACCTTCAGCGTATCCGTATTTTTATATACATATCCGTCGATCCTTGAAAGAACGACTATTTCAGAATTAAAGCTCCGGAATTCTACAGGAGTCGTATATCCCTTGCTGTCCAAAAATGCATCAAGTATTCCTACCTGTGCCGTTCCCTGACCTGCATAATCATGGAGGTCAAGATACTCAAAACCTATGATCTCCTTGGTTCGAAAATTAGCTTCAAAGTCCTCTTTTAAGAGCCTTAACTGTGCCCTTCCAGAAGCATATACAAAGTCTTTGTTAAATTTCAGTACGCCGTTGTCCGCGGCTTGATCACGATAGATCTCGTAATTCCCGCCACGGATGCCTCCGGTGAATTTTCCGATCACATCAAAATCGGGATATGAACACCATTGGCCCATTTCATGGGCAAGCACGGGCAGCCTGCAGCCTTCCAGTGAGGGCGTATAGTCCTTTCCGCGCCATCCCCAGCGGTTTCTGATCATGCCGCCGTGAATCAGGCCATATGCCGAACGGTGAAAATAAATATAATCCGTGCCCGAAATGTCTGCGGGCGGTGTATCGTAAAACCATCCGGATTGTGCGGTAAAAAGCCTGCGGCCTTCGTACCCCAGCCCCGAATTGATCTTTTTCGCGTATATTACCCATTTTTTCAGGATCCCGTACCATTCTCCGCCCGGCTCGTTGGTAGGCGAAAGCATGATAAATGAAGGATGATGTCCAAACCATTTGAGGATCTTATAGGTTTCCTTCATGAGTACGCCGAACATCCCGGCCTTATCATAATCCAATCCGGCTAAAACATTCTCAAAATCGGATTCTTCATTTTTACTTTCTGTTCTGAAATGTTCAGTTTTCCCTTTAACCCAGGGATCAAGCAGCTTCGAAACCGCCTCATCCTCCCGTTCGTCGGCACCGAACACATTCCACATCCCGCATTCCACCTGCACAAGCACTCCTGCATCGTCTGCTGCCGCAAATGCCGCTTCAGGCGGGCAGAAAGAATGAAAACGTATGAAATTGAACCCCCATTCTTTGACAGTCTCCATCAGCCTTTCCCAATAAGGCCTGTCAAACGGCGGATATACAGTCTCGTGGAAACCGCCGCCAAAATGAGTTCCGCGCAGATATTCAGCTTTTCCGTTTACAACAATATTTCTTCCGATAACCTCAACACTTACCGGATGCTCTGCCGCATATGTTCTGCGCTCTTCCTCGATCGCCAGTTTTTCCTTCTCATCGATCAGGCAGATCTTTCCTGCCATACCGTTCCAGCCGGCTTCCAAACAGTCCGAAACTGAATGTGAATCGGGGCGGTACGGGTAGAGCATGGAATTGTCGACAATGACCCTGATATGGTGTCTTCCGGGAGCCAATCTGACGGGTCCGAACAGAAAAGGCGCGCACAAAGATTCATCCTCGCCGATGCTTTCGCCGTCGATCTCACAGCTGATCCGCCATTTGGATATCTCTATCAGAAGATACCAACAGCTGACATTATTATCTTGTGCCATCTCTTCCGATATCTCGAAATCCCGTTCATATACTGCCTTTCCGGCATAATATGTCCTCGGCTGTGACAGGAACGGAACCTTGAAATCTTCGCCTGTACCACTTTTGTATTCTTCGCGTTCAAACCAGAATGGGTTATAAAGACCGGAGAACCATTCTGTATCCTTGGTGATCTTTTCACCCAGTCCGCTCCCGCCTATCGTTCCGGGAAGCGTTATGATTCTGTCCCTAACCGGAAAATCCGCTATAGCCTCAGAATCCACCTTTACTGCAGAGTTACTCAAATCCGGACTATCGGGTCTTTTCTGTAATTCAACTCTCCAATCACCTGACAGAGATATCATTCGCGGCTCCCTCCGAAAGAATACAGTCATTATA
>JAGCZE010000501.1 GCA_017960415.1 Lachnospiraceae bacterium | reverse complement strand
CATGATCTGCTTTGACTATTTCCTGCTTATGAAGTTTCACTTCTTTCAGTTTTATTTCCCGGAAGTGGAAAGTGTATATTCGAACAGGAAATACGGATATAACATTAAGAGCCAGCTGTTGAAGCTGCTGGTGATCTTCCCGGCAGCATCGGCTCTTGCGGCTTGGATATGTTCGCGATTCTGAATAAACTAAGGTAAAGCAGTGAATGCAAATAAGATGGGCGAGAAGTATCTGAAGCGCTACAAAAAGTATTTCCATGATCCTGACATACGTGAGTTTAACATGCAACATGAGCAATGGTTGTTTGGCGGAAAAGAATATGCTGCGCCGGTGCTGAAAGCGATAGATAAGTTTATGGAAATGCCCGTGTGAGGAAAGAAATACTCCGATGAATGCGTGGAAAGGAATGCCACAATGAATGTATGGAAAAGAACGCCACAATGAATGCATGGAAAGGAATACCCAAATGAGTGCGAGGTATGTAGTAAATGTTTGATAAAAGGCTGATGGCTATGTGCCCGGAAAGCAGAAAATTTATAGCGGGGAACATCATCTGCCAGTGGACGGAGCTTATGATGAATGCGGTGATGATCTTTATCATCGCAAATGTGGTTGGGAAGCTGTACCGCAGGGAAATGACCACGAACGGGGTGATCATATCTTTTGCGATTCTTATGGGAGTTCTTATTATCAGATTCTTCATGACAAAGAAAACGACGGAGATGAGCTATCTTGCATCAAAGACCGTTAAGCGTGTCATGAGGGAGCAGATATACAAGAAGATACTCAGACTTCAAAGAGTGTTCAAACAGATGTATGGGGTTACTCCGACAGAATGGAAAAAAAAATTAGTCTTACAGGGTATTTAGTTTTTGTAAAACTACGTTTCGGATATTTAACCGGGACGTAGTTTTTTTTTGCCCGAAACGGGAAATAGATTATAATGATTTTGAAAATTATTGCTTTTTTGAGAAATAGTAATATAATGAAATAAAATAATGTTGAGTACCGAAAAAGGATTTTTTCGGTATGGAACGGAGGAATATGGAGAGTCGTGTTGCAGTACTCAGTATAATTGTTGAAAACGAAGATGCCGTAGGAGAGCTGAATGAGTTGCTTCACCGTTTTGGAAAGTACATTATCGGCCGCATGGGAATCCCTTACAGACAAAAGAACATCAATATCATCTGTATTGCCATCGATGCACCGAATGATGAGATCAATTCCTTAACCGGAGCATTGGGCCGAATTGAAGGAATCACCGCAAAAGCCACATACTCAAAAGCTTGATAACGAAGTGAAAATTGAATATTGCTGACATCCCCTGACGCCGAAACCAAGCTTGAGGCGAAAGACAAGATGAACAGGCTGACTGTAAATATCACAGGACCGCTGTACCCTTGTCCGGGGAACAGCGGTCTTTTATTGCCTAAAAAGGAGGTTAAAATATGAGTCTGAATGAGACCCCGTCCTCGGAAAGGACGCATATCGGTTTTTTCGGAATACGAAATGCCGGAAAATCAAGTCTTGTAAATGCAATTACAGGACAACAGCTTGCAGTTGTGTCCGATGTGAAGGGAACTACTACGGACCCTGTAAAAAAAGCTATGGAAATCCTGCCTTTGGGGCCTGTTGTAATCATTGACACGCCCGGGTTTGACGATGAGGGAAAGCTTGGGCTTGAACGCGTGAAAAAAACAAAAGAGATCCTGAAAACCTGTGATATTGCAGTACTTGTGTTAGATGCAAGCACCGGATTTACGGAAACCGACAGGGAACTCTTGACACTGATCAGGGAAAGAAAGATTCCCGGTATCATAGTTCTGAACAAAAATGACATTGCTGAGGATGCATGTATTCCGGTTACGGAAGGATTTGAAATCGTTAAGGTCAGCAGCCTGAACGGTGAGGGCGTCAATGATCTGAAAGAACGGCTGGCACGTCTGATTCCCGACAAAACGGAACGGAAACTGGTCGGTGATCTGGTTTCTCCGGAGGATCTGTGTGTGCTTGTCTGTCCGATAGATGAGTCTGCGCCAAAGGGAAGGCTGATCCTGCCGCAGCAACAAACTATCAGGGATCTGATGGACAGGGGAGCAATTCCCGTGGTCTGTCGGGACACTGAGCTATCAGCAGTTCTTGCAAAACCCGGTATAAAACCTGCTATGGTGATCACAGACAGTCAGGCATTTAAAACAGTCAGCGCCATTGTCCCCGATGCGATCCCGCTCACTTCATTTTCAATACTAATGGCCCGTTACAAAGGTTTTCTGGAGACAGCCGTAAAAGGGATAAGTGCGGTGAAGGATCTGAAGGACCGGGACAAGGTACTGTTGGCGGAAGGCTGTACTCATCATCGTCAGTGCAACGATATCGGAACGGTAAAGATCCCGCGGTGGCTTAAAGCCTATACCGGGAAAGAATTAGTGATCGAAACCTGTTCGGGAAATGAATTTCCTGAGGATCTTTCATCCTATAAGCTGGTAATACACTGCGGAGGCTGCATGTTGACCGAAAATGCGGTTCTTGCGCGTATGGATCAGGCTGTAGAGCAAAATGTTCCGTTTACGAACTATGGGATAGCGATCGCATTTATAACAGGTGCTTTGGAACGCAGTCTGCGGTTGTTCCCCGGGCTGCATGAGCTTTTGCCCGGAAAAATGGGATGATACTATTAGGTTAGTTTTTTTTAATGCTGATAAGCATCGATCGGAGTTAAATGGATATAAAGGAAAAAGAATTGATAGGGAGGCTGGAATACGAACACAGTCTTACGGAAACGGAATATGCCGAACTGATCAGGAACAGGGACGAGGAAGCCGCCGCGTTGCTGGCTGAGATTGCTGTCGAAAAGAGGCAGGCAATATTCTCGGATACGGTTTATACACGGGGATTGATCGAAATAAGCAGTATTTGTAAAAATAACTGCCTGTACTGTGGAATCCGAAGAGATAACAGAAACGCCGAACGCTATCGTCTTACAAAAGAGGAGATACTTGACTGTGCTGATGAAGGGTATGAGCTGGGATTTCGTACTTTCGTGCTGCAAGGCGGTGAGGATCCTTTCTTTACAGACGAGGTGCTGTGTGAGATCGTGGCAAAACTGAAAGATGATCATCCTGATTGTGCCGTGACCTTATCAATGGGCGAGAGGAGCAGACAGTCTTACCGGGCGTTGTATGATTCCGGAGCGGACAGATATCTGCTACGTCATGAAACTGCGGATGCCGGGCATTATGCGAGACTTCATCCGAAGGAAATGTCTTTTGAAAACCGTATGCGCTGCCTGTATGAACTGAAAGAAATCGGGTATCAGGTCGGATGCGGGTTTATGGTGGGATCGCCTTTTCAGACACCTGAAACATTGGCAAAGGATCTCAAATTCGTGGAAACCTTCAGACCTGCCATGTGCGGGATCGGACCGTTTATACCGCATCATGACACGCCGTTTAAGGACGAAAAAGCCGGAACATTGGAACTTACATTGTTTCTTCTCTCAGTGATCCGTCTGATCCTGCCTGAAGTGCTGCTCCCGGCAACTACGGCACTCGGAACGATAGATCCGATGGGGAGGGAGAAAGGAATATTGGCGGGAGCCAATGTAGTCATGCCGAATCTGTCTCCGGTTGGTGTCCGGAAAAAATATGAACTATATGATAATAAGATATGTACCGGAGAGGAATCCGCACAATGCCGGGGATGCCTGGAAGCGCGGATGAACTCTATCGGATACAGGCTGGTCGTGGACAGAGGCGATGCGCCGGGGGTTTCGACAAGGCATGGAAAAATAACCAATTAGACGAAGCTGACTGATTATAACCGATATAAACAATTACCATATTTTTTGATGAATTATCAATTATGAGTTACGAATGATAAAATCACGAGCGAAGAGCTGAAAAAGACTATTTTAATACAATTAAAGAGTGAAAAGGAGTAACCAACCATGGCAAAATATGATCCCAAATCCTTGAAAGCAGATGATTTCATCAATGATGAGGAAATCCGTGCCACTCTGGCATATGCGGAGGAAAACAAGAATAATGTCGAATTGATCGACCAAATACTGGAGAAGGCAAGACCTGTGAAAAACGGCAACGGCTGTACCTGCGCGGGCCTGACACACAGGGAAGCGTCTGTTCTTCTGGCATGTGAGATACCGGAGAAGATTCAGCGCATGTACGAGATCGCAGAGGAGATAAAACTTGCTTTTTATGGCAACCGTATCGTTCTGTTCGCGCCGCTGTATCTGTCGAATTATTGTGTAAACGGATGTCTTTACTGCCCTTATCATCTGAAGAACAAACATATCGCAAGAAAGAAACTGACTCAGGAAGAGGTACGTGCAGAAGTCATTGCCCTTCAGGATATGGGACATAAGCGTCTTGCAATAGAAGCCGGCGAAGATCCTGTAAACAATCCGATCGAATACATCCTGGATTGCATTAAGACAATTTACAGCGTTCATCATAAGAATGGCGACATCAGACGTGTAAACGTAAATATCGCAGCCACTACGGTGGAGAATTACCGTAAGCTCAAAGAGGCGGGCATCGGTACTTATATCCTTTTCCAGGAAACATATCACAAGGAAAGCTATCTGAAGCTTCATCCGACAGGGCCTAAGCACGATTATGATTATCATACCGAGGCAATGGACAGGGCGATGGAAGGCGGTATCGATGATGTGGGGCTGGGCGTTTTGTTTGGACTGGAGCTGTACAAGTATGAATTTGCAGGACTGATCATGCACGCGGAACACCTGGAAGCGGTACATGGCGTAGGCCCGCATACGATCAGTGTACCCAGGGTAAAGAGGGCTGATGATATCGATCCTGACATGTTTGATAACGGTATTGATGACGAAACGTTCACAAAGATAGCCGCTTGCATACGTCTTGCAGTACCGTATACAGGAATGATTGTTTCTACAAGAGAATCTGAGGAAGTTCGCAAGAAACTGCTGCAGGTGGGTATTTCACAGGTGAGCGGTGCATCCCGTACCTCAGTCGGCGGTTATACCGAAACCGAAAGACCTCATGATACGGAACAGTTTGACGTATCCGATCAGCGTACACTCGATGAAGTGGTTCATTGGCTGATGCAGACAGGACATATTCCTTCATTCTGTACGGCATGCTATCGCGAAGGCAGGACAGGAGACCGCTTCATGAGCTTGTGCAAGAAAGGCCAGATACTGAACTGCTGTCATCCCAACGCGCTGATGACCCTTGCGGAATATCTTGAAGATTATGCATCTCCGGAGACGAAGGAAACCGGCTATAAGATGATAGAAGAGGAACTTAATAGAATCCCGAGCGATAAGGTCAGGGAGATCGCTAAAGAACACATTAGTGAGATCAGATCATCGAATAGAAGAGACTTCAGATTTTGATACCAGGGGACGGGGTTCATGGTTCATTTTTTGAAAACAGGATACATAAAAAAGAATCTTGACACAAGTTTGAAAATGAAGCGGCATTCAGGAAAATATAGGAAATAATGATTGCCGAAAATGAACAGGACATGTATAATTTTTATAGAGAGCAGCAAGCAGTCTGCCGGGCAATAAGCCTATGCAGGAGCGGCTTTGCTGCTCTTTGTTGCTAATGGGTGGGTATAGCAGTAGGTGTTGCAGAAGCCTCTGCAAGGGAGAGAATATGAGCAAAGCTTGGGAGAACATTGCCAAAAAGATCGAAGAAAAGGAAAAAGCGGTGGTGCTGCGTAACCGTGGCAAGATACCTTATACTGCGCATAACCATGTTTTTGACGACAAGTCTTCGGAAAATGAGATCTACTGGTGGACAAACGGCTTTTACGGTGGAATGCTCTGGCAGCTGTATCATGCGACCGGAGAGGAGATATTCAGGACTGAAGCGGAGGAAACAGAAAAAAAGCTGGACGCGGTATTCATGAATTATAACGGAATGGATCACGATGCAGGCTTTCGGTGGCTTCCGACTTCGATGGCGCATTTCAGGCTGACAAAGGATAAAAGATCGCTGAACCGCGTTCTGCTGGCTGCTGCAAATCTTGCCGGACGTTTCAATCCCAACGGTGATTTCATCAGGGCATGGAACGACTGGGGAGATGACAGGGATACAACCGGATGGGCGATCATTGACTGCATGATGAATCTGCCTCTTCTTTACAACGCGTCGGAGGAACTGAAGGATCCGCGTTTTAAAGCTGTTGCGATGCGGCATGCTGACACTGCGATGAAGGCTTTTATCCGCAAAGACGGTTCAGTAAAGCATATTGTGGGTTTTGATCCTGCTACAGGCAGGTATTTGCGTGATTACGGCGGGCAGGGCTACAAAGAAGGCTCATCCTGGACCCGCGGGCAGGCTTGGGGATTATACGGATTTGTATTGAGCTTCATTCATACCGGTGAGAAAAAGTATTTTGATACAGCGCAAAAGATTGCGGACAGATTTATTGAGCGTATACCCGAAAGCGGGATCATTCCTGTGGATTTCGATCAGCCTCGGGAACCGGTCTATACAGATTCCACCGCAGCTGCGATCGCTGCCTGCGGATTGATCGAGCTTGCCCGTGTGGAGGAAATTGATCCCGAGCAGGCGAAAAAGTATAAAAGTGCCGCGGAGAAACTTCTCTCTGTTCTGGACGAAACAGACTGCGATTATGATCCGTCACATGATGAGTTATTGACGAAGTGTACGGCCGCATATCACGATAAGGCGCATGAATTTCCGATCATTTACGGGGATTATTACTATATTGAGGCAATATGGAAACTGACGGGCAGAGAGGTTTTTATATGGTGAATATTTTTCAACCTGAAAGCACAGATTTTGAATTAAGTCCTTATACGGGACTGACACGTGAAAGTTGGATCGAGGCCGCAGAATACCTTATGGGCGGAATATTCGGAAATATTAAAGATATTGAGGATCCCGTTGTTATGCCCAGGTATGAGACCAAGATCACCTATCCTCATCCGGATGACCCGGAATGGCGTTTCAAGGCGGAAATGTTTGAGGGTTTGACACGTTCGCTTTTTATAGCGGCACCGTTGATCCATATCAAGCCGGATATCGTCCTCAACGGCATTTCTTTGCGGGAATACTATAAGAAACAGGTATTGTATGCTGTTACACCCGGAGAAAAGAATTATGTTTTCAATTTCTCTGATATGGTGAAGCTGAACAATAACAATACCCAGTCGATCTTTCAGCAGACCGTTGAAACTGCGGCACTGGTGATCGGACTATGGCTGTGTAAAGAGGAAATATGGGACACATATACACGCGGGGAGAAGGACAGGATCGCGGATTTCCTGCGTGATTATGCCACTTCATATACTGTTCCGCAAAACTGGCGTCTGTTCAATATGCTCGATCTCGCCTTTCTTTACATGAACGGATATGAGATTGATGAAGATATCATGCGCGACCATGCCCAGGTGATCCTGAATTACTACGTGGGAGACGGCTGGTACAGGGACGGCCAGAGTTTTGACTATTACTCATGCTGGGCTTTCAACATGTATACTGCGATCTGGAATAACTGGTACGGTTATGAGAAGGAACCTTTTATTGCCTCAAAATATGAGGAAAACTCGAATGAACTTATGAAAACCTATCCGGCCTTCTTTGACCGGGACGGATTTACGAATATGTGGGGCAGGAGCTGTATATACAGAAATGCGGCTACCAGTGCCTTTGACGGCAATCTGCTGATGAGAAACTCCACGGTCGATCCCGGTCTTGCACGCAGGATCTGTTCGGGGTCTCTCTTGCAGTTTTTGGAGCGCGATGATTTTCTGAAAAACGGAATACCCACACTCGGCTTTTACGGCCCGTTCTCACCTCTCGTGCAGGGTTATTCCTGCGCGGAATCACCTTTATGGCTCGGAAAAGCATTTTTATGTCTGCATCTGCCGCCCGAGCATCCGTTCTGGACTGCGAAGGAAAATAATGGTTTCTGGGACAGCATGAAGCCCGGAAGCACATATGTTACTGTTCTTGACGGACCGGCGCTCTGCACAGCAGGACATGCGGACAGCGGAATTACGGAGCTTCGTACCGGAAAAGTTGTGAAACACAGGGGCGATGAGCACGGAACGGACAATTATTCAAAGCTCGTATTTAATTCAAAATTTCCCTGGGAAGCCAAGCCCTGTAACGGGGTAAGCGCGCAGGAATATGTTCTCAGATATCAGAGCGGCAAATGCGATACCGAGGATTCTGATGGTAAGGATATTATTGCAAATGTAACCTTCTGGCACGGACAGAAGGACAATGTTCTTTATCGCAGGCAGTTTTTTGACTATGATACGGATGTCGAAACTCACTGGAGGACCGCTGTTAATCTGGCCGATTTTGTTGTGCCGTACGGTATCATGCGTGCCGATAAGATAAGGCTCTACAGCTATCCTTCGCGTTTAAGCCTCGGAGCGTACGGTTTTCCCGATAACGGAACCGAGATCAGGCGTCTGGAAAAGGATGGATATAAGGCAGTAGTCCTGAAAGGGCACGATCATACCGGACGGGAGAAACAAATGGCGTTTACGGTTATGGACGGATGGAGGGATCTTGAACTTGCATACAGTCACGGAACGAATCCCGACAGTGTGGCTTCGATCGTTCCCTATGCCGTAACGGAAAGAACGAAACTGTACGCTTACGAACCTTATATACTCATTTCACAGGTGCTTACAAAGGAAAGCCTCGAAGATTTCAGTGATGATGAGATATTCCCGGTTCTGAAGGTTCAATATACCGATCCTCAGGGGATGGGCGGTTACGGTTCGGTAAAGATCTTCCTGAAGAACGGAGAGGTAAGAACTGTCGATTTTTACGGCATGGAAGGGAATCTGCAACTATAATCGGAATCCGGCCTGCTTTTGGCGGTATCATAATTGACAACGGTTAGGAATAATGCAAAGGAGGATGGTTCGTATACTATGAAAACAGTAATTACAGGCTTGTTAATACCGTTTATCGGTACGGCTGCCGGTGCAGCCTGTGTTTTCTTTCTGAAGAATGAATTGAAGATAAGCGTACAGCGTGCCTTGTCGGGATTCGCAGCGGGAGTCATGGTCGCTGCGTCAATATGGAGCCTGATCGTCCCGGCTATCGAACAGTCTGAAGATAGGGGAAGATTCGCTTTTCTTCCGGCATTTATCGGATTCTGGGCGGGTATTCTTTTCCTGCTTTTGCTGGATCACGTCATTCCTCATCTGCATGCGGCTTCCAATGAGATAGAAGGACCGAAGAGCAGACTGACCCGGACGGTTATGCTGGTATTTGCCGTAACGCTTCACAATATTCCCGAAGGCATGGCTGTCGGAGTTGTTTATGCGGGTCTGGTAAACGGTTCGGGACTGATCACAGCCGGAGGAGCGCTGGCACTGGCACTCGGTATAGCGATACAGAATTTTCCGGAGGGTGCGATCATATCGATGCCACTGTATGCTGAGGGAAAGAGCAAACCTAAATCATTTGTGCTTGGAGTATTATCCGGAGCGGTTGAACCTGTTTTCGGAGGACTGACGGTGATCCTTGCCGGACTTGTTGTGCCCGCAATGCCGTATCTGCTTTCATTTGCCGCAGGTGCGATGCTGTACGTTGTGGTGGAAGAGCTCATTCCGGAAATGTCTTCGGGAGAGCATTCAAACATAGGCGTTATTTCCTTTGCGGTAGGGTTCAGCCTGATGATGGCACTTGACGTGGCACTTGGATAAAAGCATTATGCACTATAACAATTCATAAAAAAATATAAAAATTGTATAAATGTATCATTGACAGGTTAGCAAAAACTAACTATAATTTTTTACAGTTAGTTACTGCTAACCATTTTTATTATAAGATCATCCGGAGGCTGTTTATGAATGATAATTTTCTTGAGATCAAAAACCTGAAAAAAAGCTTCGGGGACGGGGAAGCAAGGCAGGAGGTACTCCGCGGCATGAATTTTACCGTGAAGAAGGGTGAATTCTGTGTATTGCTCGGACCCTCCGGCTCGGGTAAGTCAACACTTCTGAATATAATCGGCGGAATAGATACACCCGATTCCGGGTTTGTAAGCATTAACGGAGACAAGCTCGAAGAGATGAACGAGACACAGCTGACTTTCTACAGACGCAAACACTTAGGCTATGTTTTCCAGATGTACAATCTGATCCCGAATCTGAATGTCAAAGAGAATATCGAAGTAGGAGCTTACCTGTCCGACAAACCGCTTGATGTGGAAGAGGTGCTGACAACACTCGGACTGCAGGATCATAAATACAAATATCCGAACCAGTTGTCCGGCGGACAGCAGCAGAGAGTATCGATAGGAAGAGCGGTTGTCAAGAATCCCGATATCCTTATGTGCGATGAACCCACCGGCGCTCTCGATTATAAAACATCGAAAGAGATACTTGCACTCATTGAAGACTGCAATAAAAAATACGGAAATACCGTCATCATGGTAACGCATAACGAGGCTATCAAAAATATGGCCGATCACGTGATCAAACTGAGGGACGGTGTGGTTCGTCACAATGACATTATCGAAAACAAGATCACGGCTTCCGAGCTTGAGTGGTAAGGAGGTGGCAGATATATGAAAAATCCGTTGATAAAAAGGATTCCGAGGGAACTGAAATCCGATTGGCATAAATACCTTGTCATTATCATATTCATGGTTGTCATGATCGGTGTTATTTCCGGAATGTATGTAGGGCATGACGGTATGCTTGCGGCTGTGTATGAGGGAAGGGAAGTACTTAATCTCGAGGACGGCTGTTTTGAACTTGCCAAGCAGGCACCGGAAGAGCTGCTTTATGATATCGGTACCGGCAAAATGGCCGACGTAAGGCAGTATTATATCGATAAAGGATATAAAGAGGCTGATAAAGAGGTTGCCCAGGCAATTGAAGAGAAGCTTGCCGAAGAAGTGACGGCTGCGATCAGTGACGGCGTCCGTGCTCAATGTGCGGCATATGGGATAACTGATGAGAAACTCATACAGGAACAGGTCGATGCCGCAATTAAGGATAATTATGACGCAGCGCTTAAAGAAGCAAGGGAATCTGATGAATTTAAGACCGCAGTCGAGGATGCGTACAAGGAAGCTCATGATACTGTAGTTGAGAAGGTGGATGAAGAATGGGACAAGATCGCGTCAAGATATAAGCTGAATGAGGATTTCAGCCCGGTACCCGTAACGATCTATGAACATTTTTACAGGGAAGAGTCAGAAGACAGCAACAATGACGGTACTGAAGATGCGATGATCAGGATCTACCGCAGCGATTCACCTGTGGATAAGGCAACCTTCAATGAAGGACGTGCGCCCGGGAATGATAACGAGATCGCCATCGACAGGATGCATGCCGATAATGTGGGGGTTAAGGTCGGGGATCACATTACTGTAAGCGGGAAGGATTTTGAGGTTGTCGGACTTTTGTCCTATGTCAATTATCTGACTTTGCACGCATCGAATACCGATCTGATGTTTGACGCTTTCAGTTTTGATGTTGCGATGGTAACGCCCGGAGCTTTTGAGAAGCTGCCGTCGAGGCTGCATTACAGTTATTCTTACCAATATGAGGACAAGCCCGAAGACAAAATAGCCAAAGCTGATTTTTCAAACAACTTTTTAAAGGCATTGATCACACAGACGGTTGTCTACGACAATGAGATCAAGGATTATCTGCCCGAATATTTAAGACAGGCCAGTAACTTTGCAATATCCGACATAGAAGGAGATACATCCGTAACAAGCATTTTGTGTTATATTCTTATAGGTGTCATAGCGTTTATATTTGCTGTTACGATCAGCAATACCATCGAAAAAGAAGCTTTGGTCATAGGTACTTTAAGGGCATCGGGCTACAGCAAGGGAGAAATGATCGTCCATTATATGTCCATGCCGCTTATCGTTACTCTGATCGGCGCATTGTTAGGCAATGTGCTTGGATATACGGTTTTTGAAAATGTTGCGGTGGACTTATATTTCCAAAGCTACAGCCTGCCCAAATGCACACCGGTGTGGAGCAGCGCGGCACTGGTTAAGACGACAGTTATCCCGCTTGTACTGATGTTCTTTATCAATCTGATCGTAATCGTAAAGAAACTGCAGCTAAGCCCGTTAATGTTCCTGCGTCACGATCTGGTAAAGACCAAAAGGACCAAAGCAAGACGTCTGCCCGGATGGTCATTCCTAAGAAGATTCAGGCTGAGGATACTGTTTCAGAATATGCCCAATTATGCAATACTGATATTTGGCGTTGTTTTTATTGAATTGATGTTGTGTTTTGCATTCGGACTGCCGGATTCCCTCGATCATTATGCCGAGGAAGCGCCCGGCATGGTATTTGCCGAGTACCAGTACATTCTAATGGGTAGCAGGGACAGTGATGACAATGTCATTGAAACATCCGAGCCAAGTGCCGAAAAATTCGGGATGACAAGCCTTATGTATCCGAAGGAAAAAAGCACGATGCGTATGGGCATGGGCAGCGGAGGCGATGAAAAAGTAGCCGTATATGGGATAGCCGACAACAGTACTTATGTCAGGATCGGGGAAAATAAAGGTGAAAGTGCAGCGCTCACTTCAACCGCAAGAGGTGGAGACGAAGTATTTATTTCTACCGCATTTGCGGATAAATTCGGGCTCAAGACCGGAGACAGAATCACGCTGAATGAAGAATATGAGAACCGCTCCTACAGCTTCAAAGTGGCCGGAGAGGTTGAGTATGACGGCGGCATTGCTGCGTATATGGATCATGATGCCTTTAATACGGTATTCGACAGAGAGGATGATGATTTTTCGGGATTCTTTTCCCATAATGAAATAACCGATATAGATAACCGGTATATCGCTACCGTGATCACTTCAGAGGACCTTCTGAAAGTGACGAATCAGCTGGATCATTCGCTGGGCGGAGTCATAGACATCTTCAAATACGCTTTGGTGGTTCTGGCTGCGGCGCTGATCTATCTTCTCGCGAAGATCATTATTGAGAAGAACGAACAGGCTATTTCAATGACGAAGATCCTGGGATTTAAGAACAGCGAGATAGGATCATTGTATATCATTCCGACTGCCATCGTCGTGATCCTGTTTTCGATCGTCGGCTTTGGCCTGGGTTATTATCTGATGTTATGGATATTCAAAGTATTTGTGATGCAGCTCGACGGATATTTTGCCTTCTATATGACGCCGGCGTCAATGGTGGGATCGGTATTGTTCCTATTGATCGGATATGCGTTTGTTTCAATGATCGACTATATCAGGATCAAACATATTCCGACGGATGTGGCACTAAAAAATGCGGAATAATTCATCTAACTATTGGTTACTTTCCTTTTCGTGTACTTTATTCTATAATGCATATTGATGAAGGATTGATTCATTTACAGAATTAAATTTATAACAGTTAAAACGGGAGGAACAGGAAAACTATGGGAGCGGGAGTATACGTTGCGGAAGGACGTAAGATTTGGACCTTTGTTCTTGTGTTTGCGTTGTTGGTTTTGGTGGTAGGCGTTTATCTTGGATTTATCAAATCCAGCGGATATGTAAAATCCACAGGTGTGGTTGTGAGCCTAAGGGAACAAACCGTAACGGATGTGGATACCGGCTATACGACTTACTATTATCCTACGGTCAGCCATACAGTTGACGGCAAGGAATATACCGGTACCCTGGATATAAATGTCGGCAGTGGTTCAATAGGTCAGGAAATGAAAATACAGTATGATCCTGATGATCCTTCGAAGATCAATTCCTATTCACCCGGCATAGTCATCTATATCTTTGCTGTGGGCATCATTCTGGCAGGAGTTTCGGCATATAAGCTGATCACAGCCAAAAAGGAAAATGAGGACTGAAACATTAAAAGATCATAACATAAGAAAAATAAGGATTGAAACATTAAAACATCATAACATTATAAAAGCTCCCCGGCCTGAGGCCTGAGGAGCTTTTTAAAGTTTTATCCTTTGTCTTTATCAATGATTTCAGCCGCTTGTGTAAATTGTTTTTGAATCTGTTTCCAGGGCTTGTGTTTTATAGTGCGACAACCCTAAGCCGTGTGTTTTTATAGTGCGACAGCCACCTCTTTTGCTGGTCAGGCGAATATCTCACGTATAGAGTCTTTTAATACTTCCGGGATTGCAAGGCCTGAGAGCCGCTTCAGGAATTCATCATCGGAAGAAGCGTTCATGAGCTCACCGAATACTTTGTCTTTAAATTCCATGACGGTCCAGGCGCAGTCGAGCAATTCGACGGTTTCGGTTTTTTGATCGTTTTCTGCGGCCTTTAGTCCGCCAATAGTTACTCTGAAGCCTTCGGCTACAGGTATATCCTGCAAAATTAACTTAAGACAATGCATTTTTTTATCATAGCGGAAACCATTGATCTTGGTGCCTGATATTGTAATGATATCGCTGTATCCGACAATATTATCGCAACTGATGCTTTGTCCGCCGGCATTGTCAAAACTGAAGTTTTGTCCGGCAGCATTATTACAGCTATCGTTTAGAGAGTTTTCTTTCGCCGGTTCAACCCCGTACAGGCACAGTTCAAAGCTGCGTTTTTCCGGGATCAGATTAAGATCTCCGTTTGCGCCGTCGGCGTATAATACACATTCCGAATCTTCATTCCATTCCATACCGAAATGGGTTGTTACGAAAGCACCGTTTCTGAAATCCATGCTGATGCCGTCGTCTTCGTACACGTCATATCCGCCGTTTGCTCCGGCACCAAAGAGTATGCGCAGCGATCTGGGATTGTCGGTTCCGTTTGTTCTGTCCTCACAGGATTCGGGCAGGATACTGCCGGCTTTCAGAAGGACGGGCATGGAGGTTAAGGGCCTGTAAAGCTTACGTTTTTTGGCACATCCGCTGTAGATATGGCCGGTGAAGGTATCGTACCATCTTCCTTCGGGAATATATGCGTCGACCGCAGCCATCCGGAGCATCTGATCTTCAGGTTCGGTGATCGCGCATACCATCAGGGAGCTTCCGAAAATGTATTCATTGGGAACCTCATATGCTTCGCGTACTTCCGGATAAGCATAATAGAGCGGTTGAAGCATCGGGATATCAAGAACATGTGCGTTCCTGGCTTCGGTATAGAGATAGGGCAGGAGTCTGTGCCTCATCCGTAAGAATTCCGCGATGATCGAATGATAAGGCTCGGGCAGTTTCCAGGGTTCTTTGTTAAAGAAGATACGGTTGCTCGAATGGATTCGCATGATCGGAGAAAAGACGCCGAACTGGATCCAGCGGGTCAGACGCTCATTGTCCTTATCACCCAGCATGTGTCCGCCGATATCATGGCTCCACCAGCCGTAGCCTATATTCGCTGCCGTTGCGGTGAAGAAGGGCTGATAAGCAAGGCTGCGCCAGGTCGATCTTGTATCACCGGAGAAGCCTACCGGATAACGGTGGCTGCCCGGACCCGCATATCTGGAGAATATCATCGGCCGGACGCCGCGTTCTTCCTGATCTTTATAATGAAAATGGTTCAGCAGGAACAGCGGATCGGTATCGCCCGCACTACCTGTTCCCTGCTGCCAGTCGATCCACCAGAAGGCAACACCGTCCTCTTCATAAGGATGGATGACCTCTTCAAAATACGCTTTCCTGTATTTCGGATCGGACATATCGAATACCACAGGCTCTTCGGTTTTGGGATCAATGTCCATTTTTTCGGCAACTTTCGGATACATTGTTTCAAAAGCCCGGATCCCGTCGGCAGGGTGCAGATTGAGGGTAGGAGCAAGTTTCCTGTCCTGAAGCATTTTCAAAAAACGCTTATGATCGGGGAAACATTCTTTGTTCCAGGTATATCCTGTCCAGCCTGTACCGTATTTCGGATCCACGTCGGTCAGATGCCAGTCCATATCTATTACGGCTACGGAGAGGGGGATCTGTTCCTCTTCAAAATGGTCCAGCAGTTCACGATAGCTGTTTTCAGTATATCTGAAATATCTGCTCCACCAGTTGCCCAGGGCATATCTGGGGATCATCGGTGTTTTGCCGCAAAGAGTGTAAAAGCTTTTGAGTCCCTCACGGAAATCCTTTCCGTATCCGAAGAAATACAGGTCTTTACAGGTATTGCGTTTTTTTGTGTACTCACCGTTTTCACATACCGAGGAATTGCTGTCATCAAGAACCGCATAACCGTTCCTTCCGAATATTCAGGGCTCAAGCTCGGCAAAGCCGTCGGTTAAATCAAGAGTGCGGGCCGTTCCCAGCATATTTCCGTCGGAATTACCGTATACAATGCTGTAATGCCAGACTTTTCCCGTATCCTTCATTGTGATCGAAAGACCCTGGGAATAGAAGGGCAGACGGTCATATTCGAGCCTAAGATGTTCGGTCTCTACTATAAGGTTAGCTTTTATTTCAAAATTGTTGTTTGACAGGTTTTCTTGCTTGTTTTGTTCAGGATTGTCATCCGATAATTCTTCTTCACTCTTATGTAAATGATTATCAGCGGATAAGTCTCTTTTACAGCATTCCCCGGCTACCGTAAATACCGGTACCTCCGGAAAAACCCTGTTGACTACGGTACTTGTCAGGCGGTCTTCGAATAATCCGTCCTTTTGGTATTCCAGGCGTATCAGCCTGTCGGTCAGAACCGTGATACGATAATCGGATCCGCAGATCATATTATTTCTGTTCATGTTATTTTCTCCTAATCTTAACCTGATTTAACCTTTTACAGCACCCGATAAACCTTCTACATAGAAACGCTGCAGCCATACGAACAGGATCACTATCGGAAGTGCAACAAGGACCGCGCCTGCGGCAAACTGTGTGTAATAGGTATCTATCCTTCGAAAATCGGTCATCCAGAATAGTCCGACAGCAACCGTGTAGGAACTCTGCTTATCTCCAAAGAGCATGCTCGGGAAGATATAATCGGACCAGGCCCCCAGGAAACCGCCGAGGACGATATACACGATGATGGACTTTGAAAGGGGCAGCGTGATTTTCGAAAATATCTGGAATCTGGTTGCTCCGTCGATGATCGCGGCTTCGTCAAGTGCTTTGGGGATAGTGTCGAAGAATCCCTTTGTGACATGATAGCCCATGGCAGCACCTGCAGCACCAACAATGATAAGTGCAAGCAATGACTGGTTCAGGCCGATACCTTTGAGAATATTATATACCGCGATCAGGGACATAAATCCGGGGAACATGCCGATGATCATCAGCACATTCATGAAAGCCTTTCTTCCCGAGAAGCGGGTACGACTCAGAATGAATGCGGTCATCAAAACGATCATGGTATTGAAAACACAGCCGCAGACCGCGACGATGAATGTATTGAGCCACCATTTACCAAAGGGCAGAACACTCTGGTTCGAGAACAGATTGACGAAATTATGCAATGTTAAGCCGTGGGGTATGAAATAGCCCACATAGTATCCCTGTTCGGCGCGAAGAGAGGTGAGCACGATCCACAAAACCGGGAACAGCCAGATGATACCGAGTATCGTGAGCAGTATATAACCGGTGCTCGTCTTTGTGACCTTCATAATACCGATCAGCGTATAGTATGCTGCAATAAGGCCGAGCCAGAACCCGAAACCGTAATTCTTGTTCAGGAAATTCTCATATATACCGGCCTCTTCAAGGATCATTTTACCCGAGAAGAGCAGAAGTGTAAAGAATATCGTCGAAAACGCCTGAACTGCCTGCCAGATCTTCATGCCTGTGACCGATGTCTTAAAATACATGACTACGGAGAAAACTGCGGAAAGGGCAGAGAACAGAACAGCACCTATCAGAATGAAATCCGCCGCGGATTGGCCGAGCTTCGGTAAAAGCATAACCATGCCGGTCAGCTTGCCTTCTGCTGCAACAAAGGGCAGAAACAGGCATACAAAGCCGGCCAGTGCACCGATCATTGCCTTAAGATAATGATCAAGGTTTAATCCTATAACCGTTTTTTTCATTACTGGAAGCCCTCCTCAT
>JAGCZE010000500.1 GCA_017960415.1 Lachnospiraceae bacterium | reverse complement strand
GTTGCCGTTGTCGATCCCGACATGATGAACTCAATGCCCGCAGCACTTACCGCCGCTACAGGTATGGATGCGCTGACCCACGCTATCGAAGGCTACACCACAAAGGCTGCCTGGGAGCTGACCGACATGTTCCATCTTGAGGCGATCAGACTGATCTCCAAGCTTCTGCGCGGTGCCGTAAAGAACGAGCCCGAAGGCCGCGAAGGCATGGCTCTCGCACAGTATATCGCGGGCATGGGCTTCTCAAACGTAGGCCTTGGAATCGACCACTCGATGGCACATACCCTTTCGGCACATTATGATACTCCTCACGGCGTTGCCTGCGCAATGTTCCTTCCCATCGCACTTGAGTACAACCGTGATCACTGCGGTGAGAGATATCGCGAGATCGCCCGCGCCATGGGTGTTGAAGGCGTAGACGCAATGTCTCCCGACGAGTACAAGGACGCTGCTATCAATGCAGTACGCAAGCTCAGCGAGGATGTAGGTATCCCGAAGAAAAATGAGAAGATCCGCGAGGAAGACCTCGACCAGCTCACCAAGGATGCCCTTGCAGATGCCTGCTGCCCCGGCAATCCGAGAGAAGCAACCTATGATGACGTTATCGCCATGTTCAGACAGTTGATGTGATATTAGCCGTGTTTTGACCGTTATACGCCTTTGTAGTGCAATCATGAATATAAAGGCATTAGCGAACTCAGGTAATAATTGTGCCCGACAGAGAAACCAAATTGCTCTGGTTTCTCTATCGGGCATTTTTACTTATACCGCGCGTTTGTTTATGCGATATTCCGGCCGGTAACAAAACCTCTTTCGGTTTCTTGTTACCTTCGCCTACTGGAAAACAGTAAAACGGGTTAGTGCAGCCATCTCTCCAGCCCGCGGTCCGACCACACCTGAACCTCGATATAGCACTCGGGTCCATACTTAAAATCAGGATTCCATATCTGCGGCAACCCGTATTTATCAATGATCTTCAGTATCTCGTCATAGGTATATAACCTGTTCCTATATTCCTTCCCGTCCTTTACATTTCCGCTGAAGGTAGGATGTGAGTCACCATAAGTAAATGAAACCGTCCGCAGATCCAGTTCACTTGTATCTACCGTGACCCAGGCCGTGTTTTCATACCATTTTTCAAAGAACGGAACCTCTTCCACAACCAGATAATGCGGTGTATCACGTTCTATCAAGCCGCCCTTTTTGAGAAATTCGTTACTTAAAATTTTCTCAAATTTCTTTCGTTTCTGCACATAATCATCAGGGCGTTTTGCAAGAAAAATATCAGGCTTCTCAACACGGATCTTCCGTAGTATTTCTTCCGCTTCCGTATCGGACAGCTCGGAAATGCTCCTGAACGGACCGGATTCACGATCATAATAATGATATAGTTTCAAATTGTTCCTCCCTTCAGTCTCTTTCCACTCTTCCCATATTGTTGCAGATTTCGGCATTTTTTCGGACATTTTCCCGGACATTTCATGCTACGCTGACCCAATCACCGCCTCTTTTTCATAGACCATATACGCTGCTATACACAATACGGTACTTATGCCCATAAATCTTTTAAGATCGATCTTATGGCCCTTTATGCCATATATCGTTCTTGATACCGCCATGCAGAATGCGAACAGCATGGGTCCCAGAATATCTCCAAGAGTTTTCGAAACTCCGAGTCCTTTTTCGGCAAACGCCGAAGACCACTGACTGACAGCCTGTTCGGAAGCTCCGGCACTGAACATCATAAGAAACATCAACCAGAAAACTCCCTGAGAAACCAATTCCTTTAACCCGATACTCTCTTCGGTATCTGCTTCAAGCTTGGCAATAGGAACTCAACAATAGGACTTACGAGAACTTCCTGAAGACCGCCTCCGATCGCGTAAATGCATACGCAGACCAGAATTCCCGCAAAGGGCTCCATAACCTTTCCGGGCAGTACGGTAAGGAGGAGCAATCCCGTAATAACAAATGCATTCGAGGCTATCATTGATGCCCTGTAACCGACCTTCTCGATCAGGGGAGTTGAAAACATGTCTATCAGCAGCTGTATACCGAAGTTGAAAGTAACCAGAAGCGTTATCTTTCCAAGCGGTATCCCAAATTCAGACTGCATACGGATAAACAGGAGCGGCACAAAATTATTTACTACTGCCTGCACAACATACCCTAAGTATGCCGCTTTTATCGTGGTTTTATAGTTTTTTCCCATATTCTGACCTCATACGACAAATGCTATCTTTGCATATATACTAAAATAATTGCACCTATTCTCAGAACCCCATTCACATTCGCAAACAAATAATAATAAACCGATAAGGTAATCATATTTATAATCATGATCATTTGTCAACTGTTTATCATCATCCCTCCCCTTGACGAACCGGCCAATATATGATATTCTTCTTTCATCAAATGAAAGGTACACATATGTGTAAAAGGTGAAGGGATGATTAATAGATAACTTGATTTGGATTAGGCTTATAACGGATTTTCAGACAATACGCCGACGCGGTTTGTCTGTTGTTTGTCGTACAAAGAGCCTGTACCGGATCAGATTATCATATTAACGGGAATCCCTTTTTTATTTTGTGCAGGCACATCAAATACAGAAGATCATGTTTTCATATGAAACGGCTCCGAGCCGTATCGTGGCTTTATCTTCCTGTTTCTGTGTCCGTACAGATCCTAACTTTCATCGGATTTCTGTAAACATGACTGTCTGCCCGGTACAAGCCGGGCTTTTTTTATCGAAGATGTTACGTAAATACCGGTCCACGGATAAACTCTCTACTGCCGTGATTCTGCGGAACGAGTGATTTTACGGATACATCGTGTCGGAAATAAAGGAGTTGATGTTTTATGTTACAGGTAAAAAATGTTAAGATCACGCACAGGAAGGATCTGCGTGTGATAATAGATAATTTCGATATGGTACTGAATCACGGGGATAAAGCCGTAATTATCGGTGAGGAGGGCAACGGCAAGAGTACTCTCCTGAAATGGATCTTTTCGCCCGATCTGATCGATGATTACACAGAATGCGCGGGTGAACGCATCATAAATGATGAGCGGCCCGGTTACCTTCCTCAGGAGCTTCCGGATTCCGAAAAATCCCGGAGCGTATATGATTATTTCAATGAATGCGGTGCTTTCTGGGAAAAGACCCCGAAAGAACTCGGCAGGATGGCCAGTGATTTCGGGCTTGAACCGGAGTTTTATTACCGGGAACAGCCCATGGGAAGCTTATCGGGCGGTGAAAAGGTAAAAGCCCAGCTGCTGCGCCTTTTGATGGAAGAGCCAACAGTTCTGCTGCTCGATGAACCGTCGAACGACCTTGATATCGAAACACTTGAATGGCTCGAAGATTTTATCAACGGTTGGAAAGGCGCGGTGCTGTTTATTTCCCACGACGAAGTGCTGGTCGAAAATACTGCGAATATGGTGATACATCTCGAACAGATCCGGCGCAAGACCGTCAGCCGCCATACCGTGATCCGGGTTCCCTACAGAGAGTATCTGAAACGCCGGGATGAAATATTCGAAAATCAGGAAAATCTCGCAGCCAGCCAGCGCAAGGAACAAAAGATCAAGGATGAGAAGCTGCGCCGTATCATGCAGAAGGTCGAACACGCGCAGAATACAGTATCCAGACAGGATCCGTCCACCGGAAGGCTGCTGAAGAAGAAAATGCATACGGTAAAATCAATGGAACGCAGATTTGACCGTGAGGCTTCAGATATGGCCGATTTCCCCGAGTCCGAAGAAGCGATATTCTTCAAGCTCGGCGATAAGGATTCGGCAGTACCTGCGGGAAAAACCGTGATCGATCTTAATCTTGACGAGCTGCGAAGCCCTGACGGAGAGCGGGTTCTTGCAAAAGATATACGGCTAAAGATACGTGGTTCAAAGAAGATCTGCATCATAGGCAGAAACGGCTGCGGAAAGACAACGCTGCTGAAAGAGATCGCCAAAGAACTGATGGCTGATCAAATGCCAGGATCATCCGGACCGGAGCCGGCTTTATCTTTTCAAAAACAGAGCAGCCTGCGAGTTGAATACATGCCCCAGAATTACGAAGATATGCTGGATATGGAAAAAAGTCCCGTGGAATACCTGCGCAACACAGGGGATAAAGAAGAGCTGACCCGGATACGCACCTATCTCGGTGCATTAAAATATACCGCGGACGAGATGGACCATCCGATCCGTGAGCTCTCGGGCGGTCAGCGGGCAAAAACCCTATTGTTGAAGATGAGTATGTCGGGCGCCAATGTCCTGATCCTGGACGAACCCACCAGCAATTTCTCACCGCTTTCGGGTCCTGTGATACGCCGTATGCTTGCAGGATTTCCGGGTGCCATCATAAGCGTTTCCCACGACAGAAAATATATCGCCGAAGTCTGCGACACAGTTTACAGATTCAGCGATACGGGGATGCAGCTGTACGAAAGTCCCGAAATATAATAAGTCCTGTGCCTTTTACCGGGTTTCCCGGCAATTGGCACAGGACTGTTTTTCTGTGTTTTACGTTAATCCGGCTCTAACGGCCATATTCCAAATTTTTATACCGACTATACTCTTTTGAGCTCTAAACCGGCTTAATAGTATTAATCGATTTTTCATACGGAGTTATCTTCGTATTCGCCCTTACTTCGTCGCCTTTACTTTGCTCCATGCGCCGTAAACGGTATTGCCGCCGTAGGTCACATAAGCTCTTACCCTCGTATAATAGGTCTTTCCTTCCTTCAGACCGTCCTGAACGGCTTTGAGTTCAGCTGCATCTTTTACGGTGAGCTTCACAAGGTCGTTCTTGAATTTCTTGTCGGTTGCGATCTGGACCTGGTAACCCGAGCCAACTGCCTTCTTATAGCTTACTGTAACGGTATCCTTCGCGAGCTTCGCGCTGCTTACCGTAACCTTCTTAGGCTTTGTGGGTGTCGAGAGCGTATCGCTGAAAAGTCCGACAAATACCTTGTCAACTACCGCGCGGACCTTGAAATCGTAGCCCGTTCCGGCCTTAAGCTTCTTGACCGTAAAGCTGTTGGTCTTCGAAGTTCCGAGGAGCTTGTTGTCGCCGCTGTATATCTCGTAGAACTCGGCGCCCGATACCTTCGACCATGTAAGAGCGATCGACGTTGTCTTGGTCTTCTTGGCCTTGAGACCCTTCACCTTGTCTACTGCGTAATCATATTTTGAATCCTTGCCTAACGAATCACATTGAACCTTTGCACGGATAAGCAGCCTTGACTTATCGGTGAATGATCCATCATAATCAAATGAAACTCCTCGCTGACCGTCAGACAGCCATGAAGCGTTTGCCATATAGCCATTATAGAATTTTTTCTCGGTCAGATCGTCCACAGCCACTTCTGTGATGATAACGAAGGGTTCGCGCTATCATGTTGTTAAGTAGATTGCATTCGAAG
>JAGCZE010000499.1 GCA_017960415.1 Lachnospiraceae bacterium | reverse complement strand
CTTAATGTCCATATTACCGGGCTTGACCTGAAGAAGACTGTCATTGCCGATTGCGGCAATCTGGCCCGGAAGCTCGGATATGACGATCTTGAGTTCAAGCACGGGGACATTGCGGACTATGAAACCACCGGCGGGGTCGACATGGTCATTACGCTGCACGCATGCGATACGGCAACGGATTATGCCCTTTATAATGCGATACGCTGGAATGCCCGGGTTATATTCTGTGTGCCCTGTTGCCAGCATGAGATGAACAAACAGATCAAAAATAAGGAATTGGACCCTGTTCTGAAATACGGGATCATAAAGGAACGCATGTCAGCACTGATCACAGATGCCATGAGAGCACAGATGCTCGAGGAACAGGGATATAAGACGCAGATACTTGAATTTATCGATATGGAGCATACTCCGAAGAACCTGCTGATACGGGCTGTGAAGAGTGAAAGGGCGAACCGCATGTCCGGGGAAGCGGTAAAAGATGGAAGAGCGAACCGCATAGCGGGGGAAGCAATAAAGCCTTACGAGCAGCTTCTCGATTCGCTTGAAAGCGAGCTTACGCTGCACAGACTGCTGGGAAAACGATAAACCGGTGTTTTTGTAACGTAGAGATACCGGGTGATGCGGGGGTTTGCCAAAATATTACTGAAATAATATTACTGAAATAAGGTAAAAAAATGAAATTAATACATAAAATCCTGATCGTGATAGCGGCGTTTATCGGGGCGCTCATCTATTTCGAATCGGGGATCAACGAGAGATTTTTCGGAAATGCATCGGATACCATAGCCATGAGTGCCGCTACATTTCCGACCATATCCATACAGGTGGGGGAAAACGAATATAACCGGCTGCACGGTTACGCATCGAATCTTGACCATATGCTGATGAGGGAATCCATCACTCCGATCACTTCCGACAGGGAATTCACGGTACTGATCGAAGAAAACGAGTGTATAGTCAAGAAACTCAAGTATGAAGTATACAATACCGATAAACGCGAGATAGAATCGGACAGCTTTACTGTTCTGGAGGTTGAAGGCGGACCGAAAAAGGTCAGGATCGCCCTGAAGGAGACGCTCAAAACCGGTCAGGAATACATTGTCAAGATCACGCTTATCACGAACCTGAGTAAGAGGATCTATTATTATACCAGGATCAAAATGTATGACGAAGGTCATATTACCGAGAAGCTGAGCTTTGTAAAGAACTTTCACAGGACGCTTCTTGAAGGTGACGAGTTTGAACAGGAAAAACTCAAGAAATACCTTGAGTCCAGCAAGAAATCCGATAATACTTCATTTGCGAACGTCAATATCAAGTCGAGCTTCGATCTGGTGACCTGGGGAACCCTGTCTCCGGAGTCCGTATGGGAAGAACTGCCGACATTCCATGAATTCTATGAGAATATGGCGACGATCGAGCTTAAGAGCTTTATGAAGGCGGAAACCGGCGACGGTACGGAGTATTTCATCGTGACCGAAAATTTCCGTTTCCAGTATACCGAAACGAGGGTCTATCTTTATAATTACGACCGTACGATGGAAACGGTCTATGATGTGACCAATACCTCACTTATCCGTGATGAGTTCAAGCTCGGTATTTCAAAGGATGACAGGATCAGGGCAGGAGCTTCGGACAATCGTAAATACATTGCCTTTGTTTACGGCAGGGAGCTGTATGCCTATGATATAGACAGGAACGTGATGACCTGCGTTTTCTCGTTCAAGGGAGGCAGCAGGGATTATACACGCGAACTCTACGATCAGCACGATATCCGTCTGGTCAAGATCCATGACAACGGGAATGTGGATTTTGTCGTATACGGATACATGAACCGCGGAGAGTACGAGGGCAGGGTCGGGATCGTCCTGTACCGCTATATAGCTTCGGGCAACCGTATCGAAGAGCAGATGTATATTCCGGTCAATACGACGTTCCAGCTTCTCGAGGCGGATTTCGAGGAGTTCGTGTTCCTAAGTGATAAGGATATTCTGTACTTTTCGCTGTATGATGCGATCTATGCATATGATCTGACTACCAAAAAACTTGAGACAATGGCCACCGACGTTCCGGCCGATAATCTCGTGTTCTGCGGCGAGGATTCCTATATTGCATGGCAGGACACCCGGAGCGATCTTGAAGCAAAGAAAATCTACATGGTAGATTTGCTCAAAGGCACGAAACGTACGATCGAGGCCCGTCAGGGTGATAATATCAGGCTCCTCGGAAGGATCAACAACAATATTGTCTATGCTTATGCGAAGGAATCGGATGTTGCCGTTCTTTCCGACGGAACCAGAAGATTGCCGGCATACAGGCTTATTATCGAAAATGCGGCCGGTGAGATCCTGAAGGACTATTATGAGGCCGGATTCTACATCGATAGTATAGAGATAGACAATAACAAGATCACGCTGAACAGACAGGTCAAGCGCGAAGGAGAGAAAACTGCATATGAACCCGCAGAAGAGGATACGATCATGAACCGTGCTTCCGATGCGGTCAAGCCTGTAAACATCACCAAGCGTGTAACGGACAAGACCCTTACCGAATATTATGTTACACCTCCCGAGAATACGGCCATCGATGAGATACCGGCACTCGTGAAGGCCTCGAATTCGGTTATTGATTTTGATACTACTGCAAGACTTACGGAACCCGAACACAGGGAAGGTATTTTCTACTCCTACTGCTACGGCAAGGTTCTGAATACTTCGCTCGATGCCGCTGAGACCATCAGACTGGCGGATGTGAATGTCGGAACGGTTATTAACCGTGAAGGCAGGCTGATCTGGGAACGAGGCGTAAAGGCGGCAAGAACGACTCTTAAGAATCTGACGCCGGTTAAGGCCGGAGATGGCATGGATTCGGTGCAGGCAGCCATGAAAATGCTGCTTCTGAACAAGAATATCGATACGGATACATCTGTGTGGTCCGCGGAGGTAATTTCCGTGCAGAACTGGCTGCAGAATCAGATGAAATCGGTTGTTCTTGACCTGACCGGTGCTGAGCTTGACGAGGTATTGTATTATGTTTACAAATCAAAGCCGGTCATCGGATTCCTTGATAATGGGAATGCCGTGGTAATATCGGCCTATGATGCCGCATCGGTAACAGTATATGAACCTGCCACCGACAGGAGCGTGAAATACCAGATAAGAGATGCACAGGCTCTGTTTGAAGCCGGTGGAAACCGTTTTGTAACATATGCGGATTGATAATTTGATCCTTCCGGACAACCGGAAAACAGATATTCCGAATGGGATCATTCTATAATCAAACTTTCAAAACAGGAGGTAGCAAGATGGGGAAAAGAGTGTTTCTGATCGTATTGGACAGTGTCGGAGTCGGCGAAATGCCTGATGCCGCGGAATTCGGCGATGAAGGAAGCAATACCGTAAAAGCGGCCGCAACAAGCGGATTTCTCGATATGCCGAACATGAAGAAGCTGGGCTTCTTCAATATCAAGGGGATCGACGACATGTACGACGATATCCCCGAAGCACCGCTTTATGCGGCAGGCCGGTGCTTTGAACAGTCGAAGGGCAAGGATACGACGACCGGGCACTGGGAGATAGCAGGTCTTATCTCCACTAAGCCCATGCCTACATTTCCCGATGGATTTCCAGAGGAATTCATGGAGGCTTTTTCAAAGCGCGTCGGAAGAAAACTCCTGTGCAATAAACCCTATTCGGGAACCGATGTCATAAGGGATTACGGCAGGGAGCATGTTGAAACGGGAGCTCTTATCTGCTATACTTCGGCGGACAGTGTGTTTCAGATTGCTGCACATGAGGATGTCGTACCGGTTGAAACTTTAGACGACTATTGTAGAATAGACCGTGAGATGCTTACCGGGGACCTGGCCGTAGGCCGTGTTATCGCACGACCTTTTGAAGGAGAATGTCCTTATACCAGGACTCCCAGACGTCATGATTTCTCCGTAGAGCCGCCTCAGGACACAATGCTTGATATTTTGAAGAAAAAGGGGTATGATGTTCTTTCGGTCGGCAAGATCATAGACATATTTGCCGAGAAGGGCATCACCGATTATGTGCGCACTGTCAGCAACGAAGACGGTATCAACAGGACGATCGAAAATGCGGGCAAGGATTTCAACGGTCTTTCATTTACGAACCTGGTTGATTATGATATGCTCTACGGCCACCGCAACGATCCCGAGGGCTATGCAAAGGCTCTGACTTATTTTGACCGGAGGCTTCCGGAACTCCTTGAGAAGCTCCGTGACGATGATATCCTGATGATCACGGCAGATCACGGATGCGATCCCTGCACTCCGTCGACGGACCATTCGAGAGAGTACATTCCGATAGTTGTGTACGGACGCAATCTCAGGAAGGGTGTCGATCTCGGGACCAGAACGGGATTCTCGGATATCGGCGCTACGATACTTGACGTCTTCGGCATAAATGAGGGCATTGCGGGAGAGTCGTTCCTGAAGGAGATCACAGAATGATTCCCATTGGGGAAGACAAAAAAATTGAAGAGGTTTTAGGCAGATGAAACTGGTAGTACAGCGCGTACAGTATGCATCGGTAACGATCGACGGTGTTGAGACGGCACGCATTAACAAGGGATATCTTGTCCTGCTCGGCGTGGGCCGGGAGGATGATGAAAAAACAGCTGAAAAATTCGCTGATAAGGTGATCAAGCTCAGGATCTTCGATGATGAAAATGACAGGATCAACTTAAATCTTGCGCAGGTTGACGGTGAGCTGCTGATCGTTTCACAGTTTACCCTGTATGCCGATACAAGCTCGAACAGGCCCGGATTTACGAACGCCGCACCGCCGGAGCAGGCAAACAGGATATATGAGCATTTCGTAAAGTATTGTTCGGAGCGGGTTCCGGTTGTACGTCACGGCGAGTTCGGTGCTGACATGAAGGTGGAACTGCTCAACGACGGTCCTTTTACGATACTGCTGTAAAACGGATTGGTAAGCTGCCGCGGTATTTCTGCAGAAGAATGAACATACTGTTGGAAAAAGTATTGGAGACTTTCACGGTATTGTTGTGAAGCAGAATGATAGATATTAACAGTACTGCAGTAAAAATGATGGATGGGGTAAAGGATTATAGGAGTAAAGGAGTAAAGGAGGCAGGATTATGTACGAATACAAAACATATGGTACCTGTGCGACAAAGATCAATTTTGATATTGTCAAAAAGGACGGACAGAAGGTAGTTACGCAGGTTAAGTTCACCGGCGGCTGCAACGGTAATACACAGGGTGTTGCAAAGCTTGTGGAAGGTATGGAAGTTAATGAGGCCATCTCGCGTATGGAAGGGATAAAATGCGGGTTTAAGCCCACATCATGCCCGGATCAGCTGGCAAATGCACTGAAGAGCGCTCTGCTCGGAGTACTGGTAAGTCAGCCCGGGGAGCAGTGATGACCTGATAGCAGAGATTCCGTTTAGTACAAACATACATTGAACTTTTTGGGGTTAAGATATTAAGAAAGACGAAACCGGAGGTTATACTTGTTTTGAAGAAAATACTTCTGACCGGCGGCGGGACCGCAGGTCATGTAACGCCGAACATGGCGCTGATAGAGAGGCTTCGCGCGGCGAATTACGATATTAGCTATATAGGTTCCTATGCAGGTATTGAGAAGGGACTGATCGAAGGCATGGGTATTCCCTATTACGGGATTTCATCGGGCAAGCTCAGGCGCTATTTTGATCTGAAGAACTTTTCAGACCCCTTCAGGGTAATGAAGGGTATGAGAGAGGCCAAGAAGCTGATGAAACAGCTCAAACCGGATGTTGTTTTTTCAAAGGGCGGATTTGTTGCTGTTCCGGTGGTATTTGCGGCGAAAAAATGCAAAGTTCCGGTGATCATCCACGAATCTGACATGACCCCCGGTCTTGCCAATAAGCTCTGCATTCCGAAAGCCGACAGGATATGCTGCAATTTTGAAGAAACGCTTGATTATCTGCCGGAGGGAAAGGCTGTTCATACCGGAACACCGCTGCGTCACGAACTGTTTGAAGGCGACAGGCGAAAAGGTCTGGAATTCTGCGAATTTGACGGAAAAAAGCCGGTTATCCTTGTAGTCGGCGGAAGCACGGGCGCCGCGGCGATCAACGAAGCGGTCAGGAATCTGCTGCCGACGCTGCTCATGAAATTCGATGTGATCCATCTGTGCGGCAAGGGCAAGAATGATCCGTCCTATGATAATACCATCGGTTACAAGCAGTTCGAATACATCAGCAAGGAATTGAAGGATCTGTTCGCGATCGCGGATGTGATCGTTTCGAGGGCCGGTGCAAATGCTGTTTGTGAGATACTGGCGCTTGCAAAGCCCAACATCCTGATCCCTTTGTCTGCGGCAGCGAGCCGCGGAGACCAGATACTGAATGCGGAATCCTTTGAAAAACAGGGTTACAGCTATGTTCTGGATGAGGACAAGATGACGAACGAGACGCTTCTTGAGGCGATTAACGAAGTATATAATGACAGGGATAAATATATCGAGAAAATGAAGAATGCCAAACAGGCCGATGCAACCGAGACGATTTTCGATATGATCGAAGAAATGGCCAAGTGATCTGCCGTGATCACAGGGATTTACGGCTTTATTATCTGTTCTTGACGGACTCGGGTTTGTCTGATAGAATGTATTCGTTTGGTTTATTTGAGCAAAATATGGAGGATGCGCGTAATGGAAAAGAAAGAGATGCTCTACGAGGGCAAGGCAAAGCAGGTTTTTGCAACTGATGATCCCGAAGTATTACTGGTTCATTACAAGGATGACGCAACAGCGTTCAACGGTCTCAAGAAGGGCACCATTTCCGGAAAAGGCGCCATCAACAACCGTGTTACGAATTTCATGATGAAGGTTCTTGAAAAAGAGGGTGTTCCGACACATCTGGTTGAGGAGCTTAACGAGCGCGATACCCTTGTAAAGAAGGTTTCTATCGTTCCGCTCGAGGTTATCATCAGAAATATCAGCGCCGGCTCATTTGCGAAGCACTACGGTGTTGAAGAGGGTATTGTATTCGAAGAGCCTACTATTGAGTTTTCATACAAGAACGACGAGCTGGGTGATCCGCTGATCAACGAATATCACGCCCTGGCCCTGAAGCTTGCCACAAAGGCAGAAATCGCAAGGATCAAGGAGCTTGCATTTAAGACCAACGAAGTTATGAAGAAGTTCTTCAAAGAGAGAAAGGTCGATCTTGTTGATTTTAAGCTTGAATTCGGACGTCTACTGGACGGAACCATAGTTCTTGCGGATGAGATATCTCCCGATACATGCCGTTTCTGGGACAGTGAGACCCATGAGAAGCTTGATAAGGATCGTTTCCGCAGGGATCTCGGCAATGTCGAGGATGCTTACAAGGAGATGCTGAAGCGCATTATCGGCGTTGAGGCCTGAGTTCGTAAATAGATCAGATACCGGAGAGAGATTAAATGAGAAGTATTTTAATAGTCATCTTCCTGTTACTGTATTTCATACTTACATTGCCGTTGTTCCTGATATTGAAGCTGATCGAGGTATTTGCGCCAAAGGCAGGAGCGAAAGCTTCGCAGTTCGTTGTGAAATATGCATTTAAAATGGTGTTGGTGATAGCCGGTGCCAAAACAACGGTTCTCGGACTGGAGAATATCCCCACGGACAGGCCGGTCCTGTTCACCTCGAACCATCGCAGCTATGTCGATGTCGTTCTCGGATATTCTACAGTGCCTGTTCTTACGGGCTTTGTGGCCAAGAAAGAGATAGCGAAGTTTCCGGGACTCAACTGGTGGATGACAGCGGTCAACTGCCTGTTTATCGACAGGGATGACATGAAGCAGTCATTGAAGGTAATCCTTGCCGCAATCGAGAAGGTCAAGGCAGGCTGCTCGATGTTCATCATGCCCGAAGGGACCCGTAATCATTCGGATGAACTGCTTCCGTTCAAAGAGGGCAGTTTTAAGATTGCAGACAAGAGCGGATGTCCTGTGGTTCCCGTAGCCATTTCAAATGCGGATGACATTTACGAGCTTCATAAACCCTGGGTTCGGAGTGCACCGGTAGTCATTCATTACGGCAAGCCGATCTTCCTTGAGGAAATGAGCCGTGAAGAGCGAAAGACGCTTGCGCCGAGAGTCATGAAAGACATTTCGGACATGCTCGAAGAGGATAAGAAGTATATTAAGAAAACGCCGGTTAAATAAGTGTTTTCAACAAATGAAATATCCGTGAGGATATACAAGATATGATGAATGTTTAAATGAAAGCTGAGGTTTTTTATGTTACAAAATATGACATTTTGGCTTGAAGAAGCTGTTGATACCACGAAAAAGGGAATTTCGGCAGGCTGGATCGTAGCTATAGTTGTTCTGGTCGTGCTGATCGGTGCATTTATAGGTCTTTCGATCCTTGGCAAGAAACTGCAGAAGAAGCAGGAAGATTCCGAAGTCGCAATGCGCCAGGGCGCTCAGGTGGTTTCAATCTTCGTTATCGATAAGGATCGTAAGAAGATCACCGAAGCGGGCTTCCCGCAGATCATTGTCGACCAGACTCCCAAATATCTGCGCCGCTCGAAAGTTCCTGTTGTTAAGGCGAAGGTCGGACCCAAGATCGCATCGCTGATGTGTGACGAGAAGGCATTTAACCTTATTCCCGAGAAGAAAGAGGTTAAGGTTCTCTTAAACGGTATTTACATTGTTGAAGCCAAGAGTGCAAGAGGCGGTCTTGAAGCACCTCCCGTAAAGAAGAACTGGAGACAGAAGCTTCGTGACAAGTACGACAGCCTCCGCAAGGAAGAAAAGGCTGCCGAGGCAAAGGAAGCAGCAAAGAATAAGAAAAATAAAAAAGGGGCTTGAAAAAGCCTCTTTTCTTATGAAACAAAAGAATGGTATACACATAACCGAAAAGTAAAAAACATTGGTTACATAGTCCGTTGTTATGGGATGGATTGTAACTTAGTTTACAAGCTTGCCCGAGAGCTTCCCGGAACGGGGATCGATCAGTTTGCCCGCCGTATCTTTTATGCCCTTGATACCCTGTGCGATCAGGGATTCTGAAGGTTCCTCAAGACTGCGGCCCTTGCCCATGAAGAAAATGGCTACGGTGCCCGGGCCTACATGGGTTCCGGTACAGATATCATAATAGCGGATAATGATGTCCTGAACCGGACATGCCTCGCGGATCAGGGATGCAACGAGTTCTGCGTCTTCCGGGGCATCACAGTGTGCTATGGCGATGGTCTGGTTCTCGGGTTCCACGATATGTTTGATGGTCTGGTCGGCCACTTCCTTCAAGGCTTTCTTCCTGCCGCGCATCTTTGTAAATGCAATGATCTTGCCGTTATCATCGGCCTGCAGGACCGGCTTGATCGAAAGGATGCTTCCGACAATGGCTTCGGCAGCGGATATCCTGCCCCCGCGCTGAAGGTATTTCAGGTCATCAACCGTGAAAACATGGTTCATATCCATCTTGTGAGCTTCGTACCAGGCAGCGGCGTCTTCGATCGAAATGCCCTGTGAACGCAACTTTGAGAGTTCGATGACCAGCAATCCTTCTCCGAGGGAAGCGCCCATTGAATCAATTACGATAACCTTTCGACCGGGAAATTCTTCCTCCAGGTCCTCGGCAGCAATCCTTGCGGCCTGTACAGTTCCCGACAGTCCGCTGGAGATTCCCACAAAGATCACATCCGAACCTTCGGCCAGGAGCGGTCTGAAAAAATCCTCGAATCTGGCGGTATTTACAAGAGAAGTGCTGACCTTCGCACCGTTTCTCATCTTGTCATAAAAGTCTTTTCCTGCCTGTGCATAATCCCTGTCCGGGTCATAACAGTCATAATCCTCACCGTTGATCGAAACGTGGTAGGATATCATATGTATGTCGTACCGGTCCAATAGATCCCGGGTCAGATTGCTGGCAGAGTCTGTTACTATTTCATAGCTCATTGGTTTATATCTCCATATTCAGAAAAATACCGGCAGCCTTGTTTTATCGGCTGTACAAACAACGATAGAATCGTATGTGGTTTTACACTCCTATTATATGTAGTTATCAAAACTATGTCAAGTAGTAATTAGAATCTTTACAATATTGTTATATATTTTTAAGAAAACTAAAAAACCGCCGCATTCTCCTTTTTCAAACACGAATGCAGCGGTCAGGTCTCTTATTTTATTTACTGTCCGGTCTTTATATTGGTGATCACACATTGGTCACCGGTCAGTGCGGCATATAGATTGCCGGTATGCTCCGGAATGGTTGTAATATTCTTTACTGCTATACCGAGATTCTCGGTTGTCATGGTTACAACGTTGTCGTTCTTTTCAAAGGTTACGGTGCAGTCGAAGCCGGCTTTGTTTTTCTCCTTCCAATCATCCCAGCCTGCGAAATCATCCTGTCTGTGAACGCTTAGGATGTTCTTGGCCTGAGGATCGGAATCAAGGATCTCTCCGTCCATTCTGACAAGTGAGTATTCCCTGTAGTCTTTACCATGCACCTTGCCGTCTTCGGAAGAGAAGATGATCAGATATGTACAATGCCATATCAGTCGGGCTGTCGGAAGGCTCATGGTGTGGAAGCTGAGAGTGAGCCTGTCGTTGATCGGTACGCCCTCTGTGGCTTCGGATCTGTGAGTATCTACCTGGATACTGGGTATATCTCCCTGCGGCCCGCTGATGTACGAGATCTCTTCGGCGATCCTGGGAATATAGCTGAAGGGGATGGGATCATCATCCTGTGTGATGCTTACGTCGCTGATCAGACACTGTTCTCCCGTAAGTCCAATATATACATAACGTGAGCTGTCAGGCAGTGCTATGGTTACTGTAGCTGTAGACAGACCGTCATCTATTTTGATCTGTACATGATCCTTGCATTTTACTGCCTCTATGTCATAAACGATGGCCTGATCGGGACGTTGTACCCTGCTGTTCTCGGGTCTGTTGAGAGCAAGAACCGTTTTGACTTCTCTTGCGCCTTTCTTTACCGTATTGCCGTCGAACCATACCTCACAGTACTCAAAGTAGTTCAATTCGGCAGCGGTAGCAGGATCCTCATGGACTCGTTCATCCAAAGAGTCAAACAATATGATCGCAGCGCCTCTGCTTTCATCCCCGGCATCTTTGTTACGGTCAACCTTAAGATGTATCCTTTTCAGATTCCGGTCTACACAGATTCCGTCGGAAATGGCACTTCTGAATTCCTGACAAACCAGCTCGTTCTTTCCGGCAAGTTCGCTGACTGCGGCCTTTTCCCGGAGTTCGTATTTTTCGTCAAGATCTATGATCTTCTGCATGATCTTCGCAAATTGAGGATCAAACTGCGTTCCGGCACCTTTGACTATCTCCTCGCGTACAAGCTGCTGAGGCAGTACCTCTCTGTAACTTCTGTTGGACGACATTGCGTCATAGGCATCCGCCACGGAAATGATCCTTGCTATTTCAGGAATATCACCGCCTTTGAGCCTGTCCGGATAGCCTCTTCCGTCATAACGTTCATGATGATAACGGGCACCGATACTGAGGTAAGGATACTCACTGATGCTTAACAGGATCTGATTGCCCATAACAGGGTGTTTCTTGATGATATCAT
>JAGCZE010000498.1 GCA_017960415.1 Lachnospiraceae bacterium | reverse complement strand
AGGAAAACAGCGGTTTCGGAGGATTTCCGGGCAGGAACAGGGACGACAGGCAGGGTAGTTCCCGAAATAACACAAATGAAGCCGTACAGTGAGTAAATGCCGCGAAAAAGCAGAATTTTTCGGAATTATGCTTGACAAAATAGAATAATGAGACTAAAATTGAGAACTGTTATCAAATTAAAAATGATAACGGTTCTCATTTTTTACGGAGGATATTCCTGTGAACAATAAAAGCATGTATAAAACAAAGCAGCGCGAAGAACTTCTGGAATACCTGATCTCGGTTCAGGGCGAGCATATTACCGTGAATGATATCCGGGCTTATTTTGAGAAAAAGGGTGCCACCATCGGGGTCGCGACAATTTACCGGCAGCTTGAAAAGATGGTAGATGAGGGGATCGTCACAAAATATGTGATAGATGCCAATACTCCGGCGTGTTTTGAGTATGTTGCCGGAGACGCCGATCATGACAAGGATGTTTGCTTTCATTGCAAATGCGAAAAATGCGGAAAGCTCATACACCTCCATTGCGAAGAGCTTGAAGAGATGCAGGGGCATCTGAAGGATGAACATGAATTCAGGCTGAATCCGATGAGAACGGTGCTTTACGGGATCTGCAGCGATTGTGAAAAGAAAAGCCGGTGAAAGTAAAAGAAGCCGAAAGATAGAAAGTTTGATAACAGAAATAATAAATCAGATTGGTATGAAAAAAGAAAGTTTGAAACAAATAAAACTGAAACAGGAAATCATGAAAATAATAAACATGAAAACAATAAGCATAAAAAAAACAGGTATATGCCTTGTTATGGCACTGATAAGTGCATTGATATTATGCGGATGCACTGCCGGCGGCGCAGATGCCAAAGAAGGAAAGCTGAGGATCGTAACCACAATATTTCCGGAATATGACTGGGTCAGGGAAATAATGGGTGATAAAACAGAAAAGGCGGAATTGACGCTTTTGATGGGGAATGGAGTAGACCTGCACAGTTATCAGCCGACAGTTGATGATATTATCAGGATCTCGGGTTGCGATCTGTTCATTTATGTGGGCGGAGAGTCCGACGAATGGGTGGATGAGGCTTTACAGGAAGCCGCCAATAAGAATATGGTTGTCCTGAACCTTATGGATCTGCTCGGTGACAAAGTTAAAGAAGAAGAGCAGGTCGAAGGCATGCAGGCTGAAGCAGAGCACGACCACGACGAAGAAACAGAATATGATGAGCATGTCTGGCTCTCCCTGAAGAATGCAGCGGTCATTTGCGATAAGATCGCTGAAGCGTTGTCTTCTCTCGACCCTGAAAATTCCGAGTATTACCGATCGAATCTGGATCTTTACAAGCAGCGGATCAATGCTCTCGACACTCAGTTCAACGACACGGTAAAAAACGGCAGGGTAAAGACAATCCTGTTCGGAGACCGTTTTCCCTTCAGGTATTTTACGGATGATTACGGATTGAGCTATTATGCGGCATTTGCCGGATGTTCCGCGGAAACCGAAGCAAGTTTTGAAACCGTTATCTTTCTGGCAAATAAGACTGATGAGCTGAAACTTCCCGCAATACTGACGATAGACGGCAGCGACGGCAGGATCGCCGAAACGATCAGGGACAATACGGTCAGCAGGGATCAGAAGATCCTGACGCTCAATTCAATGCAATCCGTGACTTCCCGGGATATTTCCGGCGGGACAGATTATGTTTCGATAATGGAAGAGAATCTGAAGGTTCTGAAGGAAGCGCTGGACTAAGAGAGCATACTAAAGATCATACAACACTGGACTAAAAGATCATACAACGAGGAACTAAAAAGATCATATCACACTGAGCCTGCAGTCCCTGGAGGCGGCTCGAAAAGCAAATAAAGAGGAGCTTATGAATTTAATAACTGTTGAAAATCTGAGCGTCGGTTATGACGGGATACCGGTCGAAAAAGACATCAATTTTACCGTCGATGAGGGCGATTATCTCTGTATCGTCGGAGAAAACGGGTCGGGAAAATCTACACTGATGAAGACGCTGCTTGGGCTGCAGGAACCTGTCAGCGGAAAGATCGTTTTCGGTGAACCGGGCATAAAAAACGGAATAGGGTATCTTCCGCAGCAAACGCTGGTGCAGCGCGATTTCCCTGCATCCGTGCGTGAGATCGTTTTGTCCGGATGCCAGGGAAGATGCAGATGGAGACCGTTTTACAATAAAGCAGAAAAGGCATTGGCGGATGCCAATATGGATCGTATGGGGATCCGGGAGCTTGCCGACAGGAATTACCGTGAGTTGTCGGGCGGGCAGCAGCAGAGGGTCCTGCTTGCAAGGGCATTGTGCGCAACACAGAAACTGCTGCTTATGGACGAGCCGGTGTCGGGACTCGATCCGAAAGTCACTCAGGAAATGTATGACCTGATCAACAGGCTGAACAGCGAAGGCATCACGATAATCATGGTCTCGCATGATATCAAGGCGGCAACGATGTATGCGAGCCACGTACTGCATCTCGGAGCCAGATATTTCTTCGGAACAGCGGATGAATACATGAACAGCAAGTCCGGAAAGTTTTTCATGCTCAGGCAGAAGGGAGGAATGTGCTTATGATTGCGAAACTGGTCGAGTATATGTCCTATCCCTTCGTCAGGTATGCGATGATAGTCGGGGTCCTGATCTCTCTTTGTTCATCGCTGCTTGGCGTGACATTGGTACTGAAAAGATTTTCGTTCATCGGTGACGGTCTGTCTCATGTTGCGTTCGGTGCCATTGCCATTGCATCGGTCCTCAAGCTTACCAATCAGATGCTTCTGGTGCTCCCGGTCACGGTCATTTGCGCCATATTGCTGCTAAGAACAGGACAGAATACGAAGCTGAAAGGTGATGCGGCTATTGCAGTTGTGTCGGTGGGGGCGATGGCGTTCGGTTATCTGCTGATGAATATATTTTCGACTTCGTCAAATCTGGCAGGAGACGTTTGTAGTACGTTGTTCGGATCGACTTCCATACTTACACTTTCAAAAAAGGATGTATGGCTCTGCTTATGGCTTTCGACAGCGGTTATCATCATTTTTGTACTGTTTTACAATAAGATATTTGCGGTATCGTTTGACGAGAATTTCGCCCGTTCAGCCGGAACTGATGCAGGTTTTTACAATCTCCTGATTGCTGTCGTTATCGCTGTGATCATAGTGCTGGCAATGAATCTGGTCGGATCCCTGCTTATCTCGGCGCTTGTAATCTTCCCTGCCCTGTCGGCAATTAGATTGTTCGGGAGCTACAGGAAAGTAACCGTATTTTCGGCAATTTTCTCGGTGGTATGTGCGTTGATGGGGATGCTGATCTCAATACTTGCCGGAACGCCGGTGGGCTCAACGATCGTTGCCGCGGATATCGTTGCATTTGCGATCTGCTGCGGTGCAGCAAGTCTGAAGGTAATGCTGAATGCCCGCAATTTGAGCAAAACTGTGAAGGCTGAGTGATAAGCAAGCATTAGCTTGATCGTTGCGCTCTCAGCAACAATGCAACTATTAGAGATTGCTGCGCTTACGGTATGGAGGTTAATAAATGAAGATAATAGTAAGTGCCTGCCTGCTGGGAGAGAATTGCAAATACAGCGGTGGCAACAATTACAATGAGAAGGTTGCGGAATTCATAAAAGGACATGCAGTGATACCGGTCTGCCCTGAGGTTGCGGGGGGACTGCCTGTACCGAGGGTACCCTGTGAAATTGTGAACGGGGTCGTGACCGGAGCCGACGGAAAAAGCCGGAATGCGGAATTCAGAAGCGGAGCGGAGATATGTCTTGAAACGGCAATTAAAGAAAAAGTCGATCTCGCGATCCTGCAGCCGCGAAGCCCTTCCTGCGGCATCGGACAGATATATGACGGAACCTTCTCGGGAAAATTGATCCCGGGAAACGGAGTATTTGCGCAAATGCTGAAGGAGCGAGGAATTAAGGTAATAAATGCTCAAGAACTGACGGAAGGCACGATTAAATAGGAATTTTGCGAACAGCATGAAAAGTTGATTATGGTGTGCAGGCTTTACAATAACATGGATAATGCTATGATAAAAGATATACTTGGTTTAGAACATGGGATGACAGCAGTTATCGGATCGGGCGGCAAGACTTCGCTGATACGGCGGCTTGCCGAAGAATTATGTACGGATGATGAAGATGGCAGGCCCGAAATTAACAGTTCAAAGGATAGCAACTTAAAAGAAAACAACATAAGGGAAAACAGTACAAGGGATAACCACTCAAAAACACAAATAACTACAACTGTAGTATGTACAACCACTCACATTTTAAGGCCCAATGATATGCCGGTGTTTGAAACCGATGCACACAGTGCATTTCGTTCGATGCAGGCGCTGGAAGATTTCATTGCAAAGAATTACGGCAGACCGGTATGTGTGGGAGTTACGGATCCGCATGATTCCAAAAAACTGGTCTCATTTCCGATAGAGATGATAGAACGTGCAGCCGGTAAAAATAGCTTTATTCTGATAGAAGCGGACGGAGCAAAGCACATGCTGTTGAAAGCCCATAATGATAAGGAGCCGGTAATACCGGGCAACTGCGAGCGGGTTATTCTTGTGATCGGAGCGGAAGGATTTGGAAAGCCGATTGAAACGGTCGTTCACCGGCCCGAGATATTTGCCCAACTGGCGCAGGTGAGTACAAGTGAGATCGTAACGCCGCAGCTTCTTGCAAAGGTGCTGTTAGCCGAACGCGAAAAGTTTGGTACCGGCAGGCTGCAGGTATTTGTAAACCGGACGGAATATCCTGAACAAAGCAGCCTCGGGAGCATGGAACATGCACGGCAACTTGCCGAACTGACAGGCTGGGAAGTATATGCCGGGTGTGCCCGGGAAGGTACGGCGGTCAGGTGTTAAATAAGTAAATGACATCAGGGGGGACTTAATATGCTCGTTTTGATCAAGGGCGCCGGCGATCTGGCTACGGGGATCGCTTACAGGCTGTTTAGATGTGGGTATGAGATACTGATGACGGATATTGCGGTTCCCACCGCAGTTCGCAGGACAGTATCTTTTTCACGTGCGATATATGAGGGAAAAGCAGTTGTCGAGGGAGTTGAAGCAATCTACTGCGGTAGAATAAATACAGAAGCTACGAACGGTGAGGCATGCAAAAATACAGAACTTCCGGTCGGTGAAGCGTGCAAAAATGCGGAAATTTCGATTGATGAAGTGTGTAAAAATACGGAAATTTCGCTCGATGAAGTGTGCAAAAGTACGGATATTTCCGCCGGTGAGGTGTGCAAAAAGATCGAAGAGTGTATTGCGTCGGGAAAGATCGCAGTGATCGTCGATCCGGAGGCCGCTGTCAGGAAATATTTCAAGCCGGATGTGATCATTGATGCGATCATTGCAAAGAAAAACCTTGGAACAAGGATAACCGATGCTCCGCTGGTGATCGGCGTGGGACCGGGATTTACTGCGGGTGTTGACTGTCACTGCGTGATCGAGACCAAACGCGGTCATTATCTCGGAAAGGTGATATACAGCGGGAGCGCGATCCCCAATACGGGAGTTCCCGGGGATATCGGGGGTTTTACGACAGAACGGATCATAAGGGCTACAGCGGACGGTGTGTTTATTCCGGTTAAACAGATCGGTGACCGCGTGGATGCTGGCGATGTGGTTGCAAACGTTGAACACGGTATCGGGGACAGCGAGATACCGGTATATTCAAATATTTCCGGAATAATCCGCGGACTGCTCCAGGAAGGCGTAAGTGTCAGTTCCGGCATGAAATGCGGAGATGTGGACCCTCGCTGTGATCAGGAACATTGTTATACTATTTCCGACAAGGCTCGAGCCATCGGGGGAGGCGCGCTTGAAGCAATCAGCCGTTTTGAGCACAGGCGTAACAGCACAGGGATAGTGCTGCTGGCCGCTGGTGAGGGAAAACGCTACGGTTCGAATAAGCTGCTCGAAGAGATAAACGGAAAGAGAATGTTCGAAAATGCTGTTGATGCTGCCTTCCGGGCAATAAGCCACATAAAGGGATATGCGTCAAGGAATTATTTTACCGCATCGGATAGCATAACCACATCGTATCATGTGATACCGGATCATGTAACGACAACGGATCAGTTTTCGATACCGGATCAAGTATGCGTGCCCGGACTTGTGATAGTTACAGGATATGACGAGATCGCGGAATATGCGTCACACAGAGGCTTTACGGTTGTAAGGAACGACAGACCGGAGCTCGGGATCTCGGAGTCTTTAAAAATTGGCCTCGCCGGAGCGTTGAATGTCGGAACAACGAGCGGATTCTATAAAAATGTCGATAAAGAAGTCAATAAAGAAGCCTATAATTATATTACACAAAAGAAAAATCCCGACAACATTATTTTTTCCGTCTGTGACCAGCCCGGACTGACAGATGAAAGCTTTAGTCGCCTGATCAATGGCTACGCTGCTTCTGACAAGGGTTTGGCATGTATGGCCCGGCAGACAGCCGAAGAAAAAACATCTGCAGCTCAACAGACAGCCGAAGGAAAAGCCTCTGCGGCAATCATAAAAGACCAACTGGGCAATCCCTGTATATTTTCGAAAAAGTATTTCAGCGAACTGATGCAGTTGACCGGAGATACCGGCGGGAAGCGTGTGATCATGGCTCACAGGGAAGATCTGCAGGTTGTTTATGCTTCGGAAAGCGAACTTGCGGATATCGATTATCCGCAATAGAAATTATCTCAAAACTTTCATTTCCAAATACGCAAGTAACACATATTATAGACTGTCAGACTGAGAAGATCATTTATCAGTCTGACAGTCCTTTTACAAACTCCCAAAATGCTATGGCGCTTGCAGCCGCAACATTCAGGGAATCGACACCGTTTTGCATCGGTATCATGACGGTATGGTCACATTCTGCGATCACTTCTTCGGGAAGTCCGAAACCTTCGTTGCCCAGGATGATCGCGGCTTTCCCACAGTTCTTCAGGACCGGATCGTCGGGTGTAACGGCGTTTTCGCACAGAGCCATTGCAACCGTTGTGAAACCGAGCCGGCGGAGCATATCGATGCAGGTGCCGGAATCTTTGCCGGATCCATCAATGCAGTCGGTTGCAGTAGTTTCCAAATCGTGTTTGTTTGTACTGCTGGGGAAAGGATTCTGCACGGTCTCAAATATAGTCCAGGGCAGCATCAGCGCAGTTCCTAAGCTGACTCGAAGACTCCTGCGGTAGAGCGGGTCGGAGCTGCTGCGGGTCAGCAAAACCGCATCGATCCCGAGCGCTGCGGCATTTCTGAAGATCGCACCGACATTGGTCGGGTTCTCAACATCATATAAAACCGCAATTCTTGAAGCATTTTCGCATATTTCACCGACTGCCGGCAGAGCCTTGCGGTACATAGCGCATAACATTCCTCTTGTGAGTTTATAGCCGGTCAACTGACCGAGGAGTGTCTCATTTCCACAGTAAATCGGGATATCCCCGCAGCGAGCCAATAGTTGTGTTATGTCCGCATTATTTGCCGTTTTCAACAGCCTCTCGTCAATAAGCATCGAAAATGGCCTGTAACCCGTATCCAGAGCTCTTTCGACAACCATCGGACTTTCCGCGATAAAGAGGCCTCCGTTGGGCTCAAAATAATGGAGAAGCTGGGCTTCGTTACAGTTTCTGTAAATTTGGAGCGCTTCATCTTCGAAGCTGCAGATATTTATGATATTTGGCATATTTAACTCCCTGATTCCGGTTTGTACGCAGCTTCATTTTAGTGGTGAAATAATTGAGTTGTCAACATCTTTACTATGTTAATTATACGAAATATGTGGTATAATGATTCTGAAGGCAGATTTTACGCTCTGCCCGATACAGTGAAAAACGATGGAGGAGATGAGCATATGCTTGCTACACTGATACCGTTATTTGACAACACAATGAACGTACCTGCTTATTCGATCTTTGCACAGAGGGAGAACCTTCTTGCGAATCCGGGCCTGATGGGGACCGGCAGTCTCGACATGGCTTCGAGGGTATTCGGACTTGAGATCATCAACAATATGGGACTGGATTCGGTAGCGGCAGACCGGAGAGTTTTCATTGAAGTCAACAATATTTCCGTATTTGCCGACATCGAAAATGAGTGTAAGGCGGACCCCGCCAAGATCGTCCTGCTCGCAAATAAGAGCATCAAGCCCACGCAGCAGTATGTAGACAGATTCGCAGCCCTTAAACAGAAGGGCTTCTCAGTGGCTATAAAGGGACTTGCCTACACACAGTTTGAAGAATATAAGCCGCTCCTTACTCTGCTGGATTATGTGCTTCTCGACCACAAGCGTGTAAATATCACAGTTGCCCGCACATATTTCGCACAGCGCTATCCCGATCTGAAGCTGATCGCGGTAAATGTGAATTCACGCGAGGAATACGAGGCGCTTACAGGAAAAGAAGGCTACTGCATGTATGAAGGCGAGTTCTTCCGTGTGCCGATCGCGGTCGGTGACAAGGACGTAGCTCCTCTGAAAGTCAATTATATCGAATTACTGAATATCGTAAATGCTCCCGATTTCGACCTGACGGATGCGGCGGATGTTATTTCGAGAGATACGGCGCTTGTTATTTCACTGCTCGAGATCGTCAACAAGCTTTCCCGCAACTCCGAGATCACTTCTGTACGCCATGCGGCGGCAATGCTCGGCCAGAAGGAATTGAAGAAGTGGATCAATACAGCGGTCACAAGGGAGCTCTGCGCCGACAAGCCCAACGAGATCACGAGACTTTCGCTGCTGCGTGCAAAATTCGCCGAGAATCTTGCATCGATATTTGAACAGGCAATGTTCTCAAGCGAACTTTTCCTGACGGGCCTGTTCTCGGTTCTTGATATAATCCTTGACAAGCCGATGGAAGAAGCTCTTGAACTGGTTAAGGTGAGCCGTAATATTCAGGATGCTCTGATCAAGCATGAGGGTGAGTTTGCTCAGGTACTTGATTTTATCGTCAATTACGAAAATGCCTCATTCCAGGAGGTATCAAGGCAGATGCTTCTTAAAGGCATTGATGATGACAGAATTTATGATGCTTATGTTCAGTCACTCGAATGGTACAGGGACATGTTCCTGAAATAAGGAATTTTTAAAATATTAACATGATTAAGTTGTGACAGTTTAATCAAATGTATTGGGGAAAGAGAGGGGTATTTATGGCACTTATTCAGGTAAATTATCTATCAAAAGCACTTTTCAGGACGGTTCCGCTGAATGTGATACTTCCGGTGGACAAGATCGATTATGCGACCGGGAATTATACAAACAGGGATCGCAAATTCAAGACTCTCTATCTGCTGCACGGACTGCTGGGCAATTATACGGACTGGGTCAGCGGTACACGCATCGAGAGATGGGCGCAGGAACGCAATCTTGCGGTTATCATGCCGTCCGGCGACAATTCGTTTTATTACAACAAGGCTGATGCGTGGAGCGATTATGAGACCTTTATCGGCGAAGAGCTTCCCGAGGTGATGAGAAGGATGTTCCCTCTGTCGGAAAAGCGTGAAGATAACTTTATTGCAGGGCTTTCCATGGGTGGATACGGCGCGATCAGGAACGGGATCGTTTTTTCGAACACCTTCAGCCATATTGCCGGCTTGTCGGCAGCTATACATTTCTTTGACAAGAATACCAGAGAAAAGCGGTATAACAAGACATTCTTCTTGGGGATCGATGCTCCCGAGACTACAAAACTGAATCCTGAAGTGGCTTTTAAACAGCTGCTTGACGAGAAACGCCCGGTTCCGGAGTTTTATCTTGCCTGTGGGACGAAGGACGATCTGTTCTCCGTCAATGAAGAGTTCAGGGAGTTCCTGCGCGGCAACGGCGCAAATGTAACCTGGGATCAGGAAGACGCAGGCCATGAATGGGATTTCTGGGACAGCCAGATCAAGAAGGTCCTGGACTGGCTGCCGCTGGGAGAAGCTGAAAACGGCGTCAACAGCGGAAATGTGAAGAAGGATTGATGGGTTGGGCCGCCGGCATAAGGCGGCAGAATGGAGATGAATGTGAAAACAAAGATGAATAATAGCTTTTCGTATGGAAATATCCTGAGAACAGCCAAAGTTGCAGTTGCTGTTTTGATGATCATGGCGCTGATCATCCCTGCAGTCGGACTGCTTTTACGCAGTATCCCGGCCGTACAGGCGCATGCCGAGGGCGGGGTGATCCTGAAGCTGCACTACCACAGGGAGGACGGCGATTATACGCCGTGGGATGTATGGCTGTGGCCGGCAGGCGGCGAAGGAGCGGGATATGCATTTGCCGACGAGGACGGTGAGAAGGTTGCGACAATGGAGGTTCCGACGGGAGTGAGCTCGATCGGTTTCATTGTGCGAACACAGGATTGGTCGAAGGACATTGATGCCGACCAGTTCATCGATATCTCGGAGGTGGTATCGGGTACGGTACACGCTTATGTGGAATCTCAGGTTGAAGGCTATACAAAAGTCTACGGAGATGATGTCGTGACCGGAGTCAAGATCAAAGGCGCAGAGTACGAGACCGCAACTTCCGTGGTGCTCACATTTACGGGAGTTATGAGCGAGGATCAGAAGGCAACGATCTATATCAGAGGCAGCCAGGGTGATTTAGATATCGTTGAGATTACAGGCGGTGAAGGCGCTGTGGACAGCGACGGATCGTATGCATATACCGTGAAGCTTGTCGGCGAGCTAGACCTGAACAAAAGCTACCGCGTCGGCTATGATGGGACTGAAATGAAGATAAATATGCCAAATATCTATTCTACGGAAGAATTTGAAGCACAATACACTTATACCGGCGATGATCTCGGCTATGTCTATGCGAAGGACAAAACCTCCTTCAGAGTCTGGGCCCCGACCGCCGAAGAAATGTATCTAAACCGCTATGAAAGCGGGTCTCAGGGCAAGAGCGACCTGATCGAGAAGCTCGAGATGAAGGCCGATTTGAACGGAACGTGGACAGCCACCGTTTCGGGCGACTTAAACGGCACTTACTACACTTATACAGCAGTTATTGACGGACGCAATTTCGAAAGCTGCGATCCTTACGCACGAAGCGCCGGTATCAACGGCAAGAGAGCAATGGTACTCGATCTTGATGCAACGGATCCCGCGGGCTGGGATTCCGATACTAATCCGAATGCAGGACTGAGTGTCAATGACGCAGTGATCTACGAGCTTCATATCCGTGATTTCTCGGTGGATGAGAATTCGGGGATCGAAAATAAAGGTAAATACATTGCATTTACCGAGAAGGGAACCAAAACACCGGGCGGAAATCCTACGGGTATCGACTATCTGTCTCAGCTCGGGGTAACTCACATACACTTGCTTCCTTTCTATGATTTCGGATCGGTTGACGAATCGAAGAGCCTCGATCATCAGTTTAACTGGGGCTACGACCCTGTCAACTACAATGTTCCGGACGGTTCATATTCTACAGATCCCGCCAATGGCGCAGCACGTGTAAATGAAGCCAAGCAGATGGTCAAAGCATTGCATGATGCAGGACTCAGCGTAGTCATGGACGTTGTTTACAACCATGTGTACAGCGCCGGAGACTTCTGCTTTAACAGGCTTGTACCGGGATATTTCTCAAGGATCAATTCAAACGGGACCTATTCCAACGGTTCGGGTTGCGGCAACGATACCGCATCCGAGCGTTCGATGGTTCGTAAATATATTGTCGATTCGGTCTGCTACTGGGCGAAGGAATACCATATCGACGGTTTCAGATTCGACCTTGTGGGTCTGCTCGACGTTGATACGATCAATGAGATCGTAAAGGAAGTTCACAAGATAGATCCGAGCATTATCCTGTACGGTGAGGGCTGGAGTCTTTCTACAAGTGTAACAAAGAAAGATGTAAAGCTTGCAACACAGACCAATTCGGCATTGACACCCGGATTTGCATACTTCAACGACAATATCAGGGACGGCCTGAAGGGCAGTGTATTCAATGCAGGAGAGAGAGGCTGGATCTCGGGTGCAGCGGGCAAGGAAACAGCAATGGCGGCATCATTTATGGCATCTGAGCGCTGGAGCAAGGATCCGACCCAGATCATCAACTACGCTTCGTGCCACGACAATCTGACATTGTTTGACAAGATACAGAGCTCCAAACAGCAATCCTCAAGAGAAGACCAGATACGCATGAACAACCTTGCTGCGGCATTTTACCTGACCGCGGAAGGCATACCCTTCATGCAGGCGGGCGAGGAGATACTGAGGACCAAGCTGAAGGCCGACGGAACCTTCGAATCCAACAGCTATTCCTCCTCCGACGCCATCAACAATATCAAATGGGAAACTCTGGACGATCCGGAATACAGAACAGAACTGGAATATTACAAGGGCCTGATCGAACTGCGCAAGCTCCATTCCGTATTCAGACTGTCCGACGCATCTGTGATCGCCGACAAGATCAAACCTTTAAAAGACCTGGACAAGAACGTGGTCGCATTTGACATCTCAGGAGAAGTACCCGGCGAGATCGCAGACAGAATATTTGTGATCTTCAATCCGGGCGAGACGGAGACAACTGTAGAATTGCCCGAAGGCAAATGGGACATCTGTGTAGCAGGCCTGAAAGCAGGCGTCACAGCCCTCAGATCCGTCGACAACGGCAAGATCGCCGTAGAGCCCATCTCCGCAATGGTCCTGATCCAGGGCAAGCTCGTTCCCGACGGCTACATCACAGAAACAGCAAGTAATAACAGCACGGACGCATCCAAAGACGCAACCGCCGACAACACCCGAAACACCTCGGACACAACCGGCACCTCCGAAACCAATAATACTTCAACAAACTCGGATGATAATGACAACTCCGGCAGCACCAAGGGCTTCGGAATCGTAAGCATCATAATCGCAGCACTGGTCGGCATCCTAGCCGGCTTCGGAGGCTCTCTGCTGATACGTCGGAAGAAATAATATCATTGTCAAATTATGACTAGCACAGGAGT